>JAUUZS010000445.1 GCA_030589835.1 Cyclobacteriaceae bacterium | reverse complement strand
TTCAATACAATCCTAATTCCGGAAGGATATATTTCGATGCCGAGCCAACGATGGATTCCTTAACGATATGCTATCAGGCCATTCCATATCAATTGCATAAAATTTACCAAAGAAAGGATCTTGTCACATATCGGGAGCAACTGTTTTATGGGTTAGAAAATACAGAAATCGGGAGCCAGGTGCTCGATAGAAAAGAAGAGCTGTTCCCTACCGATAACCTTCAAAAAAGCGGCAGCCTGAGCCGGGGGATTTCATTTGGCAACAGCCAAAATGTAGTGGTGAATTCGGCCTTGAACCTTCAACTTGAAGGAAAGCTCGGCGATGAACTGAATATCAGGGCATCGATAACGGATCAGAATGTGCCTTTTCAGCCGGAAGGGAATACGGCACAAATTCAGGATTTTGACAACATATTCATGGAGCTGTACAACGATAAATTCTCGTTGAAAGGGGGCGATGTGGTTTTCCAAAACCGGGAATCTGAATTTCTAAGATATCGTAAAAATGTGCAGGGGGGATTGCTTAATACAAGCTATAAAATTGGTTCTAATTCTTCAGCCGAAAGTTCGTTGGGGATTAGTGTCGCAAAAGGCAAATTTGCTTCCATAGAACTGGAAGTAGAAGAAGGTGTGGCCGGCCCTTACAGGATAAGAATCCCAAATACCAATGAATTTGTTATCATTATGGCCAACTCCGAAAAGGTCTATCTGGATGGCAAACAGCTTCAGAGAGGATTTAATTACGATTATATGATCGATTATAATAAGGCAGAGATCCAGTTTACCACACAAGTACTTATCACAAAATTTTCGAGGGTACGCATCGATGTAGAATATTCCGATCAGAATTACAGCAGGAGTATCATATCAGGAAGTCATTACCAACAGGTGGGCAAAGCCAATTTTTCATTTAATTATTATTCGGAAAAAGACAATCCGAATAAACCACTTTCATTCAATCTCGATCAGGATGACAAGGATTTGATGCGCAGTATTGGAGATGATCTCGAAAAGGCAGTGAAAGTAAGTGCCCAGCAGGTTCCTTTCAATGCAGACGAGGTGCTTTATGAATTGATTGATACGCTGGATACCGATATAAATGTTGTTCAGGTATTTGTGTATTCGGTCAATCCGGAAGCTACGCTTTTCAGGGTTAGCTTTTCTGATTTAGGAACAGCAAAAGGCAATTATATCCTGACCAATAGTACCGCCAATGGCAGAATATACAAGTGGGTGTCTCCGGTCAACAATGTTCCACAGGGAAACTATGGGCCAATCATGCAGATTCCTGCGCCCAACAGAAAGGACATGATTACCCTTGGTGGTGATGTGGAGCTGAGCAAGTATGAGAAGTTTTATTCAGAAGTGGCCTTTTCGAAAAATGACCTGAATATATTTTCCGGTTTGGATGGTAAAGACGATAATGGTTTTGCCTTAAAAGGAGGTTTTGAATCAAAAAACCGACCAATTAAGTTTTTGAAAAATTACCTCTTTTCATCCAATGCAGATTATGAATTTGACAATGAATATTTCAATCCTATCGATCGGTACAGGTATATCGAATTTGACAGGGACTGGAATTATAATCCTGCAGAAACCAATGACCAGTCTGCCGATCACATACTGGAAGTCGGGGCAGAAGTTGAAAAGGATGCATTAAACAGGTTTGGCTATAAGTTGGTGAAAAGGAAACGGGATATTTATGCGGATGGCAATCAGCAATACCTTGATTATGCGCAGGGAATTGGAAACTTTCAGCTGATCACGGATGCTTTTTTTCTTAAAAATACTAGTGCGTCTTTCCATTCCGGCTGGCACAGGATGAATGCCCAGGCATATTATAAGTCCAAACTATTTGTGCCGGGCTACAAGCTGACTATTGATGAAAATGAGATCAGGGCTCTGGGTTCTGATTCCATCATGAGTACAGCAATGAATTACAGGGAGCATATGTTTTTTATCAACAGCAATGATTCACTAAAAACAAAATTTGGACTTTCTTATAGCCTGAGGGAAGATAAAAGCCCGGTAGCAGGAGAGCTAATAAGAGGTGATGAATCAAAGACTGCCCGCTTTTTTATGAAGTCGAATTTTAATCCCAATCAGCGCTTAAATTTTTTATTGACATATAGAAACAATACCAATTACCAGGTGGCCACATCGCCAAAAAATGAAGAGACCTTAATTGTCCGATCCGACTGGTACGCCAATTTTTTAAATCGCCATATCCGGTCAGACCTCACCTATGGCATTGGCAATGGCAGGGAATTGAAGCGGGAATTTATTTATATCCAGGTGCTGACAGGGGAAGGGACACATACCTGGCGCGATGATAATGGTGACGGAATTCAGGATTTGAGTGAATTTTATTTAGCCATCAATGCCGATGAAAAGAATTATATAAAAATATTTGTTCCCACCGGGGAATACGTCTTTGCCTATGAAAACAATTTCAATTACCGCTTAAATTTTCAGCTGCCACGGAGCTGGAAGAAATCTTCCGGAATAAAAAAAGTGCTCTCCCGAATTTCCACCGCCTCTTCGTGGAAGATCATAAAGCGCATAACAGACCCGGGGATGGCAGCGAGGATACTACCTTTTTACAATGATATCCCGGACCAGGATTTGCTATCACTCAAAGAAACGATACGAAGCAGGATTTTTTATAACAGATCCAATCCGGGATTAGGGGTAGATGCCGGTTATTTCAGGGCATCGAATAAGCAGCTTATGTCTCAGGGTTTTGACAGCAGGAGCAGGGAAGCGTATTCTGCCAACGCACGAATAAATTTCAGTAAGATTTATAGCCTGAAACTGCTATACCTTTGGGGAAAAAGTGCCAGCAATTCTGATTTTTTAGAGGGCAGGAAATATGCCATTGACCGCATTAAAATATTGCCGGAATTTGCCTGGCAACCGAACACAAATTTTAGGCTGTCGTTTCTGTATGGCTATTCTGATAAATCAAATACAGTTGGTGAATTGGATGAAAAAGCAGAGATCCATGAAGTAATTGGCAACCTAAGAGTGAGCAAAGCATCAAAATTGTCGCTTGATGCATTTATTAAGTATAGCGACATTACCTACCATGGGGAGGTCAACACACCTGTGGCCTATGACATGCTGGAAGCGCTGCTGCCCGGCCAGAATTACTCCTGGAATATGATATTGCAAAAGAAAATCCTTATGGGATTACAGCTATCAATTAGTTATGAGGGGAGGAAATCGGAAAAGAGCGATGCCATCCACATTGGTAGAATGCAGGTGAGTGCCCTGTTTTAAGATTTTCAGGTATTTAATGAGAATCCGGGCCATTTTCAATACTTTTGAATTAATTATAAATCAAAGTATAAAATCATGATGGCTACATTTTTTAACAGCATTCTCGTATTGTCGTGCATTATATCCCCAATATTTAATGAACCAAGCAAGCCGCAACCTCAAAATAATAATTCGGAATGGGTTTGGTTGTTTAACGGAAAAAATACCGATGCCTGGAAAGGAGCGAATACGGATGAATTTCCTTCAAAAGGGTGGAAAATTGATGGCAATGAACTTGTGGTGCTCGGAGGGGAAAAAGCGCAGCGAGGCGGGGACATCATCACCGTAAAAAAATATTCAAGCTTTGACCTGATGTTTGAATTTAAGTTATCGAAAGGAGCGAATAGCGGATTAAAGTATTTCGTAGAAATGAATCCATATGTTCCGGGTTGTGAGTACCAGATGATCGATGATGAAAATAACAAGGATATAAAAAACGATAAGGACGGAAAAAGGCTTACCGCCGGACTTTATGAACTTTTTGAAGCCGAAAACAAAAAATTAAAATCCTTTGACAAATGGAATAAAGGCAGGATTCTAGTGGAAGGAAAGCATGTGGAGCACTGGCTAAATGGCGTCAAGGTATTGGAATATGAACGGGGAAGTGAAGCATTTATGAAAGCAAAAGCAACAAGCAAATTCAAAGACCACAAAGATTTTGGCGTCATGGAATCCGGGCATATTTTACTTCAGGACCACAGTGACAAAGTGTATTTCAGAAAGATCAAGATCATGGAGTTGTAGGTGATTGTTGACCCAAGAATGCCACTGGAGTGGCATTTTATCTTTTTTTTGGAATCGGGAAAATGAAGAGACAATAAGAGAGCAAATCCAATTCCTATAATCCATGTCTGCATTACAAGATAGATTCCGGGATTTTATGCATTTTTCACGATCGTCCCTTACTTAAAAAATCAGTGGTTTTGGGCGTCTTTTAAAGCCTGAACA
>JAUUZS010000456.1 GCA_030589835.1 Cyclobacteriaceae bacterium | reverse complement strand
AGTGTTGAGAATTACAAACAGATAATTGGTTCATATAAACTCTTGTATATTGATGAAGCTCAAAAAATTTCTGAGATTGGATTAAAACTAAAATTAATGATTGATGAAATAGAAGGGCTAAAAATAATTATTTCGGGTTCTTCATCATTTGATATTCATAAGGTCGCAGGAGAGCCGCTTACCGGTCGAAAATATACGTTTAATCTATATTCATTGTCAGAGAGAGAGTATAATCAGCTTGAAAACAAGATTTCTAAAATAGACAAAGTAAGGGAAAGACTAATTTTCGGAAACTATCCGGAACTTATTCATATACCAGACCAGGAGGATAAAATTGATTATTTAAATGAGATGGTAAGCTCATATTTGCTTAAGGATATTCTGGTTTATGAGCGCATAAAAAATTCTCAAAAAATATTCAACCTATTACGGTTGATTGCATTTCAGATTGGAGGGGAAGTGTCTTTGCAAGAACTTGGAAATCAACTTTCTATTAGTAAAAATACGGTCGAGAAATATCTTGACTTATTAAGTAAAGTATATATCCTGCATAAAGTAGAAGGATTTAGTAGAAACCTTCGCAAAGAAATAACCAAAAATTCAAGATGGTATTTTTCGGATAATGGTATAAGAAATGCTGTTATAGCGAATTTCAATCCAATAGCCTCAAGAAATGATATCGGACAGCTATGGGAAAATTATATGATTAGTGAAAGAATCAAATATCAGGAATATAAAAGAATTTCTTCGAACAATTATTTTTGGAGAACCTATGAACAACAAGAAATAGATTGGGTTGAAGAACGTGGAGGCTCTTTGTTTGCTTATGAATTTAAATGGAAGGAATCAAAAGTCAAAGTGCCGTCTCAGTGGAAAAAAGCATATCCTGATGCGTATTTCGAAGTTATAAATGCTAATAATTTTGAGAGTTGGATTAAATAGCTTACTAATGCTCCCCCTCAAACCAAAATACTACCAATAGCCAAACCGATAAGATGAATTTACTTTTAAACACATGAAAAATCCCCTAATTCTCCTTGCCCTATTTTGTTTATCATTCAATTCCTATTCACAGCAAAATACCCTCAAAGTTATCACATATAACATTTGGAATGGCTACGACTGGGGTACGGATGAAGACCGCAGAGGGCAATTGAATAATTGGATAGATGAACAAAACCCATCAATCGTAGCGCTTCAGGAACTATGTAAGTACACTCCTGCAAAACTAAAAGAAGATGCCAGTTCATGGGGGCATGCCTATTCGGTGCTACCAAAAAAAACAGGTTATTCTGTGGGATTGACATCGAAATACCCCATTGAGGTAAAGGAAAAAATTATGAAAGGTATGCACCATGGAGCCTTGCATTGTAAGACAAACGGGATAGATGTTTTCGTGATTCATTTTAGTCCTGGGAGCTATATGAAAAGAAGAGAAGAAGTTGCGATTATTGTAGAAAAACTGGAGAAGGTCAGAAATGAAAATGATCGTTTCATGGTGTTGGGGGATTTTAATAGCCAGTCACCGATGGATGCAGATTTATATGATCCGAATGGCGTTTTTCTAAACAGGCTGAGGGAATCCAATAATGACAAACCGTTGACAGGAAATCTTTTTAATGGAAACCTTGATTATGCACCTATGTCATCGCTTTTAGCTTTTCCACTGATCGATGTGTGTCAGCATTATACAAAAGGCATGGGAGAGCGGGGATCTTTTCCAGGGCAGGTACTTGGAAAGGTTAATAATGAAACCAGGGAAGAGCTGAAAGCACGGGCACAGCGCATTGATTACATTATGGTTTCTCCGGAATTGGCAACTAAATGTTTACATGCTAAAATCTGCAATGGGGAAGAAAACTATTATTTATCCGATCATTATCCGGTGCTAGCGGAATTTAATTTATCAAAATAAAAGCACCTACGTCATCAAACCACAATGGTACTAATGAGGGGCCATGTTTACAAAGTTGATAATTGAGGTTTGTGTTTCAGCTATCAAATCACTTCGGCTTGGTCTTCCCCGGCCAATCGTCTGTTCTGAACGGGGAGGCGGGTAGCCCATTTTTGTTGAATAAATTACATTCAGGATTGATTGCCCATCCGTAACGAACGGCAACTGGTGATTTTACCTTATCGCTTGACACGAAAACTTCACCACCAACGATTTGAGCATTGGCCCAATAAAATTTCTTGTCTTTGCCAGCGATCTGAAAACCGGTTAATTTCTCCCCTTTGACCTGCAATCCTTTTCCGATATGATCGAAGGCAAGTTCAATGTCCCGGCCATTAATCTCCATGGATTTGTACAATGGGCCTGAATATGCTATGTCCTGATTGTAGGCGATTTTCTTCGCTGCCAATGCCAGGCGATGGCCTACATCCTGCTTATTCCGTGGGTGTATGTCAAACATTTCGCCGATGTCGATGGTGACCGCCATGCCTGTGTTGGGAAGGCGAAGCGCCATGAATTGAGCCTCCCGAAGTTCTGCCCAGGCATCTTCCTGTGGTTGTTCAGGGATATCCATAAAATTGGCCAATTGAACAAACAAAAACGGAAAATAGTCCATGCCCCAGCGCACGCGCCAGTCTTCGATCATGGATTGAAAAAGCGCCCGGTACTCATAAGCACGACCGGCATTGCTTTCGCCCTGATACCAGATGACTCCTTTAATGCCAAATGGCACAATGGCATGAAGCATCCCATTATACAAACTGGCAGGATAGTGCGAATAACCTTTTATTTCGGGGAAAGCAGGTTCCAAACCGGTTTTATACTTCCATGGCCCTGCAAGGTCTTCCAATACTGCACCGCTTGGCGCATAAAGTTTCATTCTTTCTTCAGGCCCAAGAAAATTTGGTGTTGCCCATCGGTGCAACAGTCTCACCGCAATCACATTCTTTCCAGCTTTGGCGAGCTTTGCAGGAATGGTAAAGGTCGTGAAATAGGGTGAATGTGTGGTGCCAAGCTCTATTTCATTAAAATAAACCGTGGCCTGATTATCTATCCTTCCCAGGTCAAAGCGAAGTTCGGTGCCTTTATATTCTTTCGGCACTTCAATTACTTTTCTCATCCACACGATGCCATCCAGCTCTTCCTCCCAATTTGGCGCGATGACGGCGGACCAATCGTTTGAATTGTAATTGACTTTGTGTACACCCAATTCCAATCCTTTTAAAGAAGTTTTGATGAGCTTATTTTTTTCTATGCCCCGCTCATTGTTGGCTTCAATATCATCTTCCCAATTCGGTCCATTTTCCAGGTCAATCACCCTGTCTTTGTATTCTGGTAATGTTTTTAGCATTTCGGCGCTTGCCCAGGCTTCTGCCGGGGTTCCTCCCCAATTGCAATTGATTAGCCCTATGGGGACGTTTAAATCTTTGTGTAGCTCCCTTCCAAAAAAATAGGCTACTGCAGAAAAATGCTTTGCCGCATCGGGCGAGCATTTATCCCATTGGCCATCTTCCAGATCATCTTTGGGAGTTTTTCCGACTCGCTTAGGCACATAAAAAAGCCGAATGTCAGGAATATTAGCGCCCTTCAATTCCTCCTCGGCATTGTTGGAGTTTTCAAGGCTCCATTCCATGTTTGACTGTCCTGAAGCGACCCACACATCACCAAACATGATGTCAATAAATTTCACTTCGTTGTCTCCTTTTATTGTAAGTTCGTATGGCCCTCCGGCAGAAAATTTAGGAAGACGCAGCATCCATTTCCCATCCGGGGAGGTTTGGGTGGAAGAAACCATCCCATCGATTTCTGCGATAATCTTTTCCCAGGGATTGGCGGTTCCCCAAACCGGGGCATTTACTCCTCGTTGAAGCACCATATTATCAGAAAATATCTTGGCAACCTTTACCGCTGAGAAGATTTCCGAAGTGCTAAATGCCAATAAAAGAATTATAAGGATAAAGTTATAAAAGTGTCGCTTTGCCATGATATTAAGGAGCTGAATTAATTAAGTACTTGAAACCATAAGTATAATGATAAATCAGCTTGAAATGAAATGATGTGAATCTGATGTGTGTTGTTTTCTAATAAAACACCACGTCACAGTTTGGGTTTTTTGACTTGAAGTCGGCAATTTTTTTTGGTGAGATCTTATTGTTATAGCATTTTAGGATCTTTAAGCCATCGAGGTCTGCAAGTGCTTTTATTTGCTT
>JAUUZS010000319.1 GCA_030589835.1 Cyclobacteriaceae bacterium | reverse complement strand
CTTCCATAATTAAATCCTTGGATCTTAAGCGCGATTTTATCAAAAACGAGATTTAATTTTTCATTGATCAGATGATGCCCGTTGTAGAATGTGGTACCCCGGCAATGATTTCCAATGGGTTCCAAATACCTTTTCTCCCCATCAATCAAAATATCATCAAGCTCCTTATCAAACTTCTTGTTAAGGTAATCCAACCTTGCATTAGCACGGATCTCGCTGGCAATGAGTTCTCGAATGCTTTGTTTTCCATCTCCCGTTATAGAAAGAAAGCCTTTTTGAACAACTGATGTGATTTGTCCTTTATCCTCTTGAGGAAATCGATGATATAAAATTCCTAACTCAAGGTCATAGTCAACATATTCCTGGATATTAAGATCATGGATTTTATGAACAAGATAAGCTTTTAGCTCACGTTCACCTCTGATAAGCTCTACATCCTTTCCACGTTCCCCAACATCCGGTTTGATGATAAATGGGTATTCAATATTTTCATTTTCAATGATGTATATAATGCTGGAAAAGGAAATAGATCTGGGAATGAAAATTGTTTTTGGCAAATATTCTGACGGTATGGAAGAAAGTACTTTGCTTTTTGATTCGCCTATAACACCACCGTATTTCATGCCCAAATTGGCTGTTGAAAAGTACATGAACGACCCGGCCTTCAGTGCCAGGTATAAGCCATAGAAATACATGGGAAAATAGAACAACCAAAAAGACCAGTATTCATAATGGAAAACTTTCGTGAAAAAAAAAGAAACGCTTCTCCGGATTTTCAATTGCATATCCCAAAGAAAATAATTTTATATGTATGTTCTTCCGATATTTAAGAAATATTATTCGAAAGGCGAATTAATGAGGAAAAACAGGTACTCTTTTTATGATGGATATTGGAAAGCCTGGAGGAAGAAACTGCTTCTAAATTTCGTCACCAGACAATTTTGTATAGATTTACATTATTCTCATTTTATAATAGATGAGCCTGAAATTCCCAAATTTATTCCAAGAGATAATGGATTATAAATAAAATATTAATTTAGATATGAAAATTGTGATAATAGGAGGAACCGGACACGTTGGCACCTACTTAGTTCCCCGCCTGGTACAAGAAGGCCATGAAGTAATCTGTGTAAGTCGAAGTCGACGCTTACCTTACCAATCTCACGAGGCTTGGGAATCAGTCAAGCAAATCCAGATTGACCGGATTGAAGCAGAACAAAACGGCAAATTCGGGCAGCAAATTTGTGCTTTTGAGCCGGATGTGGTGATTGATATGATTTGCTTTACCCCTGAAAGTGCCCGGCACCTTGTAGAGGCGCTGGACGGTAAAATTAAACAATTATTGCACTGCGGAACCACTTGGGTGCATGGACATAGTAGCCAGGTTCCAACAAAAGAAACACAAATAAGAATTCCATTCGGAGAATATGGAATTCAGAAAGCAGCTATTGAAAGTTACTTATTAGAACATTCGCACAATACTGGATTTTCAGTAACAATTCTGCATCCCGGCCATATCGTAGGCTCGGGATGGGCGCCGGTAAATCCTGCAGGAAATTTTAATTTGGAGGTTTTCAGCAAGTTGGCCAATGAAGAAGAATTACTTTTGCCAAATTTCGGAATGGAAACCGTGCATCATGTGCATGCCGATGATGTGGCCCAATCGTTTATATGTGCCATTAATAATTTTAGTAATGCAAAAGGAGGAAGTTTTCATGTGGTGTCACCACAAGCAATTACATTACGTGGTTATGCTGAGGAAATGGCTAGGTGGTTTGGCTGTAAAGCAAAACTTCGTTTCCTGCCATGGGAAGAATGGAAAAAATCGGTGAGTGAAGAGGATGCCGATGCCACCTGGGATCATATTGCCCACAGTCCGAATTGCAGCATAGACAAAGCCCGCCGTTTGCTACATTACACTCCAAAATACAGTTCGATGGAGGCAGTGCAGGAAGCGGTAACATGGTTGAAGCGTAACCATCAGTTATTGTAGTGAAAATTGTACTTGTTCTGTTTATTATTTATTTTACTAAAAAATCTGTAATGTCTTGTTAAGACGAATGTAGGATTATTATTTATGCAATTTCAAAGTATAATCTATGTATATTCAAGATATAGCCTATGCAATTACAAAATAAAATCTATGTAATTTCAAATTATTGATTACATTTGCAAAGAATTATTCGCAAATGTCACTAGTTAATCGTCAGATATCTACTTCAATAAGGTACACTTTGGACAAATATCCAATAGTTGCTGTAACCGGGCCACGGCAGTCGGGGAAGACGACACTATTAAAAAAAACCCTCACCGAATACCGTTATGTTTCCATGGAAAATACCGATCAACGGGATTTCGCTTTGGAGGATCCTGTTGGCTTTTTGAAAAAGTTTAATAGCCATGTGATATTTGATGAAGTGCAGCGAGTCCCACATTTATTTTCATACTTACAAACGTTAGTCGATGAAAGTGGAGAAATGGGTCAATTTGTATTATCAGGGTCCCAAAATTTTCATTTGCTGGAGCGTATTACGCAGAGTCTTGCCGGCAGGGTTGCGATATTTAAATTGTTGCCATTTGACATTCCGGAATTGGAGCAGGCAGGGATGCTTCTTCCTGATTGGAGGTCATTAATAGTCAAAGGATTTTACCCGGCGATATATGATAGAAAATTAGATCCCTCGGTTTATTATTCCAACTACTTGCAAACTTATATCAATCGTGATATTAGCGATCTGACTAAGGTTCAGGACATGAAACGTTTTGACAATTTCCTTAGGTTATGTGCAGGACGTGTAGGTCAACTCCTCAATATCAATAATTTGGCCAATGCGTGTGGCATTTCACAACCTACGGCAAAATCCTGGCTATCAATTTTAGAAAGCAGTTATATTATTTTCTTATTACAGCCATATTTTGAAAATTTCAATAAGCGCATCGTAAAGGCGCCCAAACTTTATTTTTATGATACGGGGCTTGTTTCATTTCTATTGGGTTTGAGGCAAAATGATGACCTGGATAATCAGTCCCTGATGGGGAGTCTTTTTGAAAATTTGGTGATAGGGGATTTATTTAAAAGAAATTACCATCAAAATTTACTTCGGGATTACTGGTTTTGGAGGGATTCAAATGGGCATGAAATTGACCTGCTGACCAAGCGAAGTGGAGGGTTTGACATACTAGAAGTTAAATCAACTCAAACTGTAATGCCTCGATTGGTAAAAGGGATGGAATATTTTGATCATATTTCAAATGGGTTGGTAAAGCGTAAAACCTTGATTTATGGAGGGAGTGACGATCAGGACAGAACAAATTATAAGGTCAGAAGCTGGAAGATGCTTTAAAAAATTTAGGTTGGTTTTAGTTTTTCGTAATAGTTTACTGCTATGAAGTAAAAAGCCGTATTTTTCCATAATTTTTACAGAATGCCAGTAATATCAAATTAGTAGTTTTTAAGAATCCAAATTATGAAAGAATCCAAAATATCACCAATAATCATTTTCGCATCATTGATTGTGATTATAGCAGGTGTAATGGCGGCACAATCCATTATCCTCCCCATTATTTTGGCATTATTTATAAGCATAATCTGCGCTCAACCCATCTTATGGTTAGAAAAAAGGAGAGTTCCAAATTTTTTCGCTATAGCCATAGTATTGGGGGGAGTGGCATTGCTTTTTTTGTTATTCGGAGGAATTATTGGCAAATCGTTTACCCGCTTTACAAATGATGCTCCCAGGTATGAAGAAAATTTAAGGCAAATTACGCTTTCAATTATAAGTTATCTTAATGATGCCGGAGCAAATATAAACCCAGGGCAATTGGTCGATTTATTAGATCCCGGAAAAGTCCTCAGCTTTACTGCAGGGGCTGTTGGAGAGATCGGTGGTGTCATGTCAAATTCGTTTGTGATCATGCTGATTACCATTTTTATGTTACTGGAAATTAAGAGTTTTACACTTAAAGGGGATCTAATCGAAAAAGTGCATGGAAATTCATTAAAATATTTGGATAAAATTGGTCAGAGTATCCGAAGTTATCTGTCGATAAAAACTGTGATAAGCCTAATGACCGGGGTTTTTATTTGGATATGGCTTCTCGTCTCCGGAGTAGATTACCCGGTTTTATGGGGGGTTATTGCCTTTCTATTAAATTATATTCCAAATATCGGATCTATCATAGCTGCCGCACCAACCATGTTGCTGGCGCTGGTTCAATTAGGTGTGGGAGGTATGATATGGACAGGTATTGGCTATCTGGTCGTTAATTTGGTGATGGGGAATATAGTTGAACCCAGGGTTATGGGGAAGGGCCTGGGTTTGAGCACCCTTGTTGTGTTTCTTTCATTAATTGTTTGGGGATTTATATTTGGTGTAGTAGGAATGTTTTTATCCGTTCCACTAACCATGACCATTAAAATTGTGCTTGAACAAAATGAACGAACTAAATGGATTGCCGTCATTTTGGGAACTGAGGAAGAAACCAGGAAAATGTTAAAAATTTGAGGAATTTTTATTTATCTCATTAACTCCTTAAATTTTCTATCCCTGGTTAACCAGATAATCCGGAATATCAAATACAACGGTTTTTTTGATTACATGGGGATAAATTGTAAGTAGATCACCTAAGTTATATGCCTTTACTTAGAATACTTTTTTAAGCTAACAAACCAGTAGGAAAATATGAGTAGCGCCAGCTTTGCAATTAGTGAATATCACGACACACAGCAAATTTATAAAAAACTTGACAATCTTTTGAGCCAGCCGATCAGGCCGATAAAGAGAAATGAGATTGATGAGTATAAAAAATATTTTGATCAGAAATGTTCAAAATCCCATGCCATTACCTCCGAGGCCATGAATTATATCCCGGGAGGTGTGCAACATAATCTCGCATTTAATTATCCTTTCCCGGTAGTTTTCACCAAAGCTGAAGGGGCCTACCTCCACGATAAAGATGGTAATCGTTATATTGATTTTCTTCAGGCCGGTGGGCCAACTGTCCTGGGAAGCAATTACCCCTTGGTAAAAGATAAAATCATTGAACTGCTTCATGAATGTGGCCCGTCTACGGGATTATTTCATGAATATGAATTTAAGATTGCAAAGAAGATTTGTGATCTATATCCATCGATAGATCTTTTCAGGATGCTGGGTAGTGGAACTGAAGCGGTAATGGCTGCAATTCGTGTCGCGAGACTGGCCACAAAGAAAAAGAAAATCATTAAAGTAGGAGGGGCCTATCATGGCTGGAGCGATCAGATGGTGTACGGAATGAGGATTCCGGGGACAGGGCGATTTGAAGCACATGGTATTCCGAGGTCTTGCTCAAAACATACTCAGGAAGTGTGGCCGAACAGCATTTCATCACTGGAGAAAAAGCTGAGGATGAACAAATTGCGCGGAGGAACGGCAGCCGTGATTTTGGAACCTATCGGCCCCGAAAGTGGAACGAGGCCAATAGATTTTGATTATAACAAACAGGTAAGGGAGCTGTGCGATAAATACGGCGCGTTACTCATTTTTGACGAGGTGGTTTCGGCGTTCCGGATAGGAATGACTGGTGCGCAAGGTTACTTTG
>JAUUZS010000118.1 GCA_030589835.1 Cyclobacteriaceae bacterium | reverse complement strand
TATCTTTATCAACCGGGGATTGATGTTCATATAAATCAGGAGGGCCTACGGTGATTTTCTTGCTGATGTAATTTCCAAATACAGGCCCAGCAATAATCGCAGTGGGAATTCCGATTATAAATCCAAGTAGTATCACCCATCCGAGGTTAGCTCCAATGATTTCCGTAACCGCAATGGGACCCGGGGTTGGGGGGATAAAACTGTGCGTAACGGCCATGCCTGCCAAAAGCGGGATGCCATAATACAGGATCGGCTTCTTAGTATCGCGAGAAAGGGCATATACTATAGGCACAAGAATGATGAATCCGACATCCAAAAAAACAGGGATGGAAATGATAAAACCTGTTATGACCATTGCCCAGGAGGCCTTCCCTTTGCCAAATTTGCC
Source organism: Cyclobacteriaceae bacterium (assembly GCA_030589835.1). The sequence goes on along the minus strand of JAUUZS010000118.1, from coordinate 9,206 downwards.
AATCATAAAATGGGCCAGGGATTCCGCTCCTCCGGAATGTTCCAACAATGCGCCAAAGATAGCCCCCAAACCTACCACAGTTGCCACAAAGCCCAGTGTGCTTCCCATTCCATTTTGAATACTTAAGAGCACATCGTCGGCAGGCATTCCCGCAGCCAACCCCACAAACATGCTTACGATTAAAAGAGAAATGAAAGCATTTAATTTGAATTTCAGTACTAAAAGAAGAAGTAGTAAGATCGCTGCGAATACTACAATAAGTAAAATGGTTTGTGACATCGTATTTAGTTTATCGGGTTATTAATTTTTGGAATAAATAAAAATGGAATGTTGGATTAGCTCATAAGACGTCAACAATAGTTGAAATGTACTTAAAAGTATTTTGATGTTATTGCATTTATGCATTCTCACATTACATTTATTTTAAGTAATTAATAGATTCTCTTTCTGGCGACCACTTCCCAGGTGTAGGTCATTTTGTGATTTTTAACCACATAAACTTGCTCGTGAAGTGCAATCGTAGGACACACATGATGAGGCAACGCATAGGCAATTTCACCAAGTGCTAAACCGTCAGGAGTTGGGGTTGATACCACCAAATGCTCCTCACTATGGTTGATTACCTCATCAATTTCCAGGTTTAAGAACTGCAAGCGCGGATGCGTCATTTCAGAGGCCATTGATTTGTACCCCAAATCTATACAATGGTAATTCTTTGGCTTGCTAATTACCCGACCCACAAGTACTGCCGCATGTAAAAAATCAAGTTCGGGAATTGCTTTTTCATACCCTGCATCCCAAAATATTGGCGTTCCCGGACAAAGGGTTCTGGACTTGTGCAAGGCATGTATGGGAAAGGTGAAGGTGCCACCGCAGGCGATCTCATCCAGTTTTACTCCTTTTTTCTCCAAGATACTAATCAGCTCATTAACGGCCTCAAAATCTGCATCGCAATGTGCTTTTCTTAATTTGATGTCCTCCTCATGAATATGTCCGTCGTATATATGCAGGCCACCAAGGCGCAACCTTTCGTTATGCACAATATTATGAGCAAGCTTAAGAGCCGGGCCGGGTTCAATTCCCGTGCGGTGCATGCCATTGTCTATATCGATATAGACATCGAGTTTATGACTCATTTTTTCGGCTTCACGACTCAATATTTCACAGGCATATTCATTATCCACGGTAAGGGCAAAATTCACTCCCGGATTTTCTATGATGAGATCAAAGAAACGATCTATACCAGGGCCATACAAAGGATAAGACAATATGATATCGTTGCCGCCATTTTCAATTACCATCTCCACCTCGGTCACTGTGGCACACTTAAAATTGGTAATCCCATGCTTAACCTGTAGCCTGACCACTTCGGCAATTTTATGGGTCTTTACATGAGGGCGCAATCTGGCGGCATCCCCAGCGATGGCAATCATCCTGCAGATATTTTCTTCAATTCGATCTGGATACACCAATACTGCAGGTGTATAAATCTCTGATTCATTTGTTATGTTATACCACATACCGAATTATTTATCTTAAAGCAATTCAATCATTAAAGTTGATAAAAGCAGGACAATCTCTGCTCAACCCAAACTATTGCCAAATAAAGCAAGAATATCAGAAATAAGCACCTAAATCAATTATGAATTGAATCCACTACGTGGGAAGTCAACTGATGTTGGTTAAAAATGAATTTAGAACATTCGAACAATTGAATGGAGAACCAAGAAATAGATTTGAGGGTTCAGAAAAATATTTAGACTATGCCCTATTCTTTAGTTCATAATTCAATTGCTCAATTGTTCATGTATTCTTTTGTTCAATACCTGAAACCCCTGATGTAAACAACTTCTATAGAAATTAAATTTAGTCTCAATCTGATAAAACCGGTAGGAGAACTTTTCTGTATTCCAACAATTTTCGTACTTTGTCTCTGTTATTTACTAATTTTTTAAAGATGGAGGTAAATCCGGCTTCAGTGTTTTTAACTCCTTTAATGATTACCTGGTTTTTCAGGTTAGCAGTACAGAAACTATAAACATCCTCTGATATGAAAAAGCTTGAAATTGTCGTTTTATTTCTGAAAACACGCACCTATAAACTCCAAAAAACTGGATTATCCTTATTCATGGCAGTGTTCCTATTGCTTCAATTTAGTTGTGAAACCGGAAGCAGGGAAGCAGGTATCAGTGTGTATACCGCAGATCATATCCTTGAAAAGATAAATGTTCCCAGAGGAATTATTGCTATCGTGGGCGATACTTCCGGGCAGTTGGCTATTGAGCTTGCCCAACGAAGTGAGCTAGTCATTTATTCACAACTTCAATCCGGCAGCAATTTGAAAGCATCCAGAAGCCTGGCGGAAAAAGAAGGATATCTGGGGACACGAATTTATTTAGAACTTAGCAATTCAAATAGAATTCACCTGGCCGACAACATCGCAGACGCAGTGGTTGTCATCAATGCTGACGAAAATATATCTGAAGATGAAGTGCTAAGGGTTTTGCGACCCGAAGGAAAAGCATTTATTGGATCGAATATGATCAGCAAACTGTTCCCTAAAGGAGTAGACGATTGGAGCCACCCCTATCATTTGCCTGACAACAACACCCAGTCGGACGACAAAATAATTACCGCACCCTATCTGACCCAATTTTTGGCAAATCCTCAGTATGCCCCGGCTACCCAGGTAACCGTTGCCTCTGCCGGTAGGGTATTCAAGGGATTCGGAAATGTGGCCTTTCACGAACGCGAGGAAGCATATCTAAATAAAATGGTCGCTTTTAACGGATATAACGGCACCATGTTGTGGCAGCGCGAATTGCCTGCGGGCATCATGCTACACCGAAGTACCATCATCGCCTCCCCGGAAAGGCTTTACTTTGGCGATGACAAATCCTGTAAAATAATTGATACCAGAACAGGAAGGCTGATAGATGAAATCGTTCCTCCACTTGATATTGCAGGAGGCACATTCTGGAAATGGATGGGCATGGAAAATGGGACCTTATTTGCCGTTATCGGAGAACAGGAGCAAAAAGACCCCGTAAAGCGATGGAAGCGAAAAATCCACGGATGGCCATGGAATGGGATTTCGGAAGGATTTAATAAAGAAAGCCATGAATGGGGCTATGGCAAAAACATCCTGGCAATAAATCCTGAAACAAAGAAGGTGAATTGGTCCTATCACGAAGATGAGCCGATGGACACCCGCGCCTTGAGCATGAAAAATGGCAGGATATATCTCTTCCGTTTCGATACGTATTTAACATGCCTGAATGCAAAATCGGGAAAAGTAATTTGGAGAAAAACAAAAGAATCTGATCCTGAGCTGTTTGAGGCTTTTGGCCGTTACCTGCCACGGCAAAATTACGATACCAATTGGCGGACAAGAAACTACATGATGTGTAGCGATGACGCCTTGTTTTTTGCCGGCCCGCAAATGGATAAATTACTTGTGCTTTCTACCAAAGACGGAAGCGTATTGTGGGAAAATGCGTATAACAATTTCCAACTTGTGCTACGAGAGGACGGCTTATATGGCATCAGCGGACCCTGGAATCAAAATGTGAGCAAGAAATTTGAACCATTGACGGGTGAGTTATTAGCTGAGCTTCCCACAGGACGAAGAGCATGCACCCGCCCAAACGCAACATCCGACGCTATACTTTTCAGGGCATCGGGAGGGAGTATCAAGTTTAATATAGAAAGCAACGAACCTCAGTGGATATCGCCCATGCGCCCCTCATGTCAGGATGGCGTAACCATTGCAAATGGCATGCTCTATTGGTGGCCTTATGTATGTGACTGCCAGCTTTCCATTTACGGAGTTACTGGAGTTGGCCCTGCGGGAGAATTTGATTTTTATAAAACAGCGACAAATGAAGAACGCCTGCAAACAGCAGAACAAACGCCTGAGGGAAGTGAACTCCTCATCTCCTCATCAGACTGGCCGACTTTCCGAAAAGACAACAAAGGACTTGTATCAACTACGGTAACGATTTCAGAAAAAAGCCGGGGATTATGGAAATTCCCTGAACGCGATATTGCGCAAACCGGTTCCGATGTACTCGGTCATCCTCATTATATTCAAACCACAGCTCCGGTTACAGCAGACGGCATTGCCTATTATGCCGATTCGAAAGGCATTGTACGGGCAATAAATGTAACGAATGGGAAATTGGAATGGGAGGCCTATACCGGAGGCGCGGTGAAGATCGCTCCTACCTTGTGGAAAGATAAATTGTATGTAGGTTCCGGCGACGGCTATGTATATTGTTTTAAATCGCGTACAGGTGATTTGGTCTGGAAATTCAGGGCAGCGCCTGTCGAGCGAAAAATTCCTGTTTACGGTTCGTTGATGTCTACCTGGCCTGTTGGAGCGGGGGTATTGATAGAAGATGGCATCCTGTATGCTGCAGCGGGAATAGTCAATTACGATGGGACATATGTATATGCACTTGATGCGGAAACCGGGAAAATAAAATGGGAAAATAACACTTCAGGACACTTGCTGAAAGAAGCTAAAACCGGTGCAAGTGTGCTGGGACATATGCTGATTAACAATGATAAACTATATATCGCTTCCGGTACTTCGCTTTCACCGGCAGTCTATGACCTCAATTCAGGCATATGCCTGAACGACTCAAGCCAATTGGAAGCATGCCAGTCGTTTAGTCCTAGAGGATGGGAATTATTCCTCACCGGTGATCATGTGATTGCAGCAGGAAAGCCTTTCTATTCTCATCCCGAGCACGAAGTGTATGATCTAACTGTCACCAGAAAAATGTTGCATACTTCCATGGGAAACCGGGACATCCTTTGGGTACACAACAAAAAGATCCTCTGCTATCCGAAAATTAGTAAGCAGGCTTTGAATGAGAGTGTGACCAGCCAGATGATCCCCGGACAAAGCACCATGGTTTGGGAGTCACTCGATCCGGGCAACAAGCCCTTATGGGAGTTTGATTGCGATAACAGTGTAGCCGTAGCGGTAACTAAAAATGTGGTTATCGTAGCAAAAGAGCATGAATTGATTGCCATAAATATAACAACCGGTAAACAGTTGTGGGCAGAGCCTCTTCTTTATGCCCCTGTTCCGTGGGGTTTATGTGTCAGTCGGGATGGTAAAATCATTGTGACTCGTAAGGACGGATCGGTAGTTTGCTTTGGCGGTGAATCGACCATGCCGACACCTTATGTGAGCTCAAAAAATACCTTCTTTGTTGATGAGGCCGATGTGACACTTTCATGTAAAAATGGTCAGGCAAATATTCATTATACGCTTGACGGAACGAATCCCGGGCCAAACTCCCCTATGTTCACGAAGCCCTTTAAGATAAGGGAACCCCTAACCTTAAAAATGAGGGCCATAAATAAGTCCCAGCAAAGTTTTGTCGTGACAACGCATTTTGTAGAAGTAGATTATGCCATGTCTTCAGCGCCGGGCGAGGTAGCAACAGGCATTGAATTTGAATATTTCGAAGGCTCATTTTTGTATGTGGCGGATCTGGATAAAGTGAAGCCTGTGGAAAAGGGGGTTAAAGATATCATTAACCTGACCCCACGTGCCAATGTAAATGCCTTTGGATATAAATATTCCGGATACTTTGTCGCTCCCAAAGAAGGCGTTTATACCTTCTATATTGAATCGAATGACGGCAGTAAATTATACCTTAATGGTGAGGAATTAATTGATAATGACGGGGCACATGGCATAATCGAGAAAGCAGGAAAAATGGCGTTGAAAGCTGGTGAATATCCCCTTGAAATCAAGTACTTCCAGGCAGGAGGCGGATTAGCATTAAAGGTCAGCTGGGAAGGCCCGGGGATGGAGAAGCGAGAGATGACTTCGGCTGTGTTGTGCCATAAAAAGTAGAAAAGGAGATGACTTAAGCAATCCTAACTTTATAACACGTTAAGATTGACTGTTGCATCAGATTTATAAATTAGAGAAGCTTGACTAACCTTTGTGCAAAGTATATTTTATGCGTCATTACGAGGAGGTACGACGAAGTAATCTCTCGCTGCAGGTAAGAATCTCTTTGTGACTCTCCGTGGCTTCTTTGTGTATCTTTGTGTAATAGCCATACCGGAAAAGCTGGTAATTACCCAGAGATGAATTAAAGATTTGTAAATTTAATACTCTTTTTATAATTGAAAATGGACTATAGTTTCAATCGACATTTATCGGTTTTTATATTCCTCCTGCTCATTGTGACAGGTGTAACGGAGCATGCCTTTGCCTGCCGATACAACGTACGAGAAACAGGATTTATTTATCTGGCTCAAAAGCCCTATCACCTGGTGATTTATTACGCTAATACTACTTCTGGAAAAGATGTTGAAATGCTAAAACAGCTTGCCTCACATCATTTTCAGGATAGTAATATCGAACCGCAATTCGTGAATATTGATGATGCAGATAGCTCATCCGGTTATCAGGAATCCGACAAATCCACTCCCCTACCTGCTGCCATGTTGCAATCGCCGGATGGCCAAATCATAGAAATTCCCCTATCAAGTAATGGATTATCCTTAGAAGCATCTGCCAGCAAGGCATTCGAATCCATTAGTTATTCCAGTATAAGGGATGAAATACTCCGGAAATGCATCAGCAACTACGCCGTGATATTGCTTTTTGAGGGGACTGATTCCAACGCCAACAAAGAAGCTAGAGAAGCAGCAAAAGCAGCCATTGAACACATTGCGTCTAAAATGAGCCTGTTGCCAAAGAAAATAGACATACCACCAATCCTGCTCACAATCAGCAATAATGACCCTGACTATATCCTGCGCTGGAGCCTTGGAGTAGATAGTGCCAAACTTCAAAAGCCCATGATGGCCATTATTTATGGCAGGGGGCGCTGGATCGGACCCATCCTGGAAGGTGAAATGATTTCAAAACGGAATTTATCGGAGCTGCTGTTAATTGTCGGGGCCGATTGTGAATGCGGCATTGACAAGGACTGGATGCGCGGAACGATGATTCCTGCTAGCTGGAATGAGAAATCAAGAAAAGATGTAGCCCTTAATCTTGAATTTGATCCCGAAAATCCACTGATCAAAAAAGAAGTAAGGCATATATTGAGAATGGGAGAATTCTATGGTAATCGCCCCCAAAATGATACGATAATAAATATTGCACCTGCTGAAATATTGGTTCGAGACAACCAAGAGAAACAAGTAACAGAGCAGAATCCTGAAGTGCAAATATATCCTATACTGAAAATAATTGGACTAATCATTTTTGCTATTTTAGCAACAGGCGTTTTTCTTTTTTTGAAAAAATAAAATGTAATTATTCCACTTAATTACCAAAGAATATTTTACCAATCCTCAGCAATAATCAGTATTGTTAAATCATAAAAATCACGGATTGTTTATCCATCATCTTTTACTATATTGGCATTAACTTTTTTCAAGAAACACGCCATTACAAAACCCAAAATATGACTACTAAAATGAATTTTTTTTGGATGGCTCTGACCATATTCTTTTTACTGATTTCTACTTTGAGTAGTAATTCCCTTTTTGCACAAAAGAATTATATACCCGGGCTTATAATTGAAAATAATAATGACACCATTAGTGGATTGATTAATTACCAGAATTGGGCAAAAAACCCTAAATCCATTGAGTTCAAAACATCTGAAAATTCTCAAACAACCATACGCTCACCTTCAAGCATAAAAGCCTTTCATATTTCAAAGGACATCTATATAAGCAAAATTACAAGCATCGATAAATCTCCATATAAAACGTCAAAACTTGTACCCAAAGATGATGTTAATAATTTTCTTGTAACAGATACGGTCTTTCTTGAAGTGCTGATAAGGGGTGAAGCCGATCTCTATTCGCTCCTGGATGAAAACGCAAAGAATCATTATTTTATCCGATACAAAGATTTTGATGGGGAATTGCTATATAAACGATTTCTAACTGATGGCAATGCGTATACGCTTAGAAAATACAGGAATCAATTATCCTATATTTTTCTAGACTGCCCTTCATCTTCTGAAGCAATTCAAAAAGCGGAGTATAAAAAAAGAGATTTAATTAAAATTGTCAGCCATTACAATAACTGCATAAGTGCTGGGAATTCATACACTAAAATACCGGAAAAAATAACACTTGAAACAGCTATAATTGCAGGTGTATCAGCCACCGCACTTTCCTTTGAAAGTGCGGATCATTTCAGCTACCTGACAAACTCGGATTTTGGTTATTCGGCAAAACCTACAATTGGTTTATCACTCAATATCTCCCTACCCAGAAATAGAAGAAAATGGTCATTATATAATGAATTAATATATACACAATATGCCGTATCAGCCTCAAGTACAATAAAAGACTTCAGCCTATATACTGATTATCATATAAATTTTGACATTTCATACTTGAAACTCTCAAATCTTATCCGATATTCCTTTGCCCCCGGAGCCAAAATTAAACCCTTTATCAACCTGGGAATGATGAATGGGATTGCTATCAACACATATAATTCAAAAGATTATGAGTCCTATATCCTGTTAAATGATGAGAAATATATTACAAGTTCGGCTGTTGGCGAAAAAGCAATTAACGATTTCAGGAAATATGAACAAGGCCTTGTTGCCGGATTAGGAGCTAATTATAAAAAATTTAGCTGCGAACTAAGATATGAAGCAACAAATGGATTTTCGGAATATGTGACACTATCTTCCAAAACGAAAATATTCTACCTTATAGTAGGATACTGCTTCTAACTCCAGTTTATCAAAAAATACCTCTGATGCTTATAATAATATAGATTCAATGTTTCTTGAGATCAGGCAAGTAGTGAAATCAGTAAATAATGAGGATAAATATTGATCGATTCCTATATATCGATTAGGTCAGCCTGCACTGAAGCACTTAATCCCTCATATTTTTACAGCTAATTGATTTTTATTTAATCCCTTAATAATTATTTATATTTGGTTGCGATTAAAGTAATAAGTTGACCTATGGCCAATTTTCCAAGTATATTTAATGATGTGATAGGTCCTGTAATGCGGGGCCCTTCCAGCTCACATTGTGCTGCATCAATTCGAATTGGCAGAATCTGTCGCGATTTGATGGATGGCGAATTTACAGACTGTATATTTCAATTGAAAAGTTTACCACTGTTTCATTTCAAAAGTATACCAATTTAACTTTATAGCCAAGAGTTGGAAGGAAAAGGG
>JAUUZS010000420.1 GCA_030589835.1 Cyclobacteriaceae bacterium | reverse complement strand
TTGGGTTTTGCAGCGCCCATAAATATGCCTTCATGGGTGGCTTCATATCACCAGGCACAATCTGATTTACTTTATCAATTCTCCATTGCGGGAGGGGCTGCAACTTCTTGTGATGTGTGGCCACGGCCATGGCAACCTTCATTCCAATAATCCCTAAACCAGCTTTTTTTGCATCCCGGATTGCTTCGTACATGTACCCTCCATTGATCACATTATACGCGCACATCGCTACATCATATTTCCCGGTTGCTGTAGCAGCTCTTAAAACACCAGCCGGATCGTTGTGGGTTGAAACACCTAAAAATCGGACCAGTCCCTCTTTTTTCAACTCTTCCAGTGTTTCATAAATCTCGGGTACCTGAACCTCTTCCGGGCAATTGGCTCCATGAGGGCACATGAGAATATCAAAATATTCCTGTTTGGTTCGCTGCAAACTGCCATGAACAGAGTCTATAATGTATTTTTTAAAGGCAGCAGCTCCTTCCACTTTATGTGCGTAATCTTTCACCATGGCATTAGAAAGATACGACGGGTCCATTGATCGTTCCTGACCAGACCAATAGGTTAAATAATATCCTGGAATATCCACACCTCTCTCTTCGCGCAACTCAGCTGCATTTTTTCTGATTACTCCCTTTTTCCCTTCCGGCAATCCATCAAATATTTCCCGATACATCCTGTTTCTAACATTTGGAAAACCGCTTACCTTGGTGTTCATAAATACCTTTTCTCTCTTCGAGGATGAGTCGATGATCAGGCTGTATCCCTTTTCACACTCGCCCCTACCATAAGCAGGAGCCATATCAAGGTAATTAAGACCTTTTTCCATCGCAACTTCAACCATTCTGTAATTTTTAGTTGAAACGGGGTCTCCGCCATTTACTACTTCAGAGATCATGAAACCTGTTTTACCAAGTTGTCTGTAAGCCATATCGGATTGCTTGTTTCTCCATTCTATTGTAGTTTCAACTTCTTTATTCGTTTCTTTTACAACACACGAAGGTATAGATATGGTAGAACCTGTGATAACTAGAGCCCCTTTTAGAAAAGATCTTCGATCAATCATGGTTATTTCTATTTCATGAAAATGAGAACTTCATTAAAGTTAAGGAACTGTGAAGAAAAAAAAAGTATAAACAGGTGCTTTTACATTTCTTTTGCTATGTGTTTATTTGCATGTTCAATTTAGTTTAGAAAAATGGGTAAAATAATCATTATTGGCGCAGGTGGAGTTGGTAACGTTGTTGCTAAAAAATGCGCTCGTGAGAAAGAAATTTTTTCTGAAATCCTATTGGCCTCACGCACTAAGTCAAAATGCGATGCTATTGCCACAAGCATTGGAGAAGACCGGATTCAAACTTCTCAAGTGGACGCGGACAATGTTTCGGAGCTGATAAAATTATTCAACAAGTTTAGACCTGAGCTGGTGATCAATGTGGCACTCCCCTACCAGGATCTTACTATCATGGACGCTTGCCTGGAAACCGGTGTTCACTACCTCGATACGGCAAATTATGAACCCAAGGATGAAGCCAAATTTGAATATAGCTGGCAGTGGGCATATCACGAAAAATTTAAGAAGGCCGGTCTGATGGCATTATTGGGCTGTGGATTTGATCCGGGAGTTACTGGAATATTTACAGCTTATGCACTAAAACATTATTTTGATGAGATCCATTACCTCGACATTATTGATTGCAATGCAGGAGATCACGGAAAAGCCTTTGCTACCAACTTTAACCCGGAAATAAATATTCGGGAAATCACACAAAAAGGGAAGTATTGGGAAAATGGAAGTTGGCATGAAATCGATCCTATGTCATTTCATATGCCAATAGATTATCCAAATATTGGCCCAAAAGAGTCTTACCTGCTTTACCATGAAGAATTGGAATCTTTGGTCAAAAATATTCCAACGATCAAACGAGCCCGATTCTGGATGACCTTTGGTGAGGATTATATAAATCATCTGCAAGTATTGCAAAATGTGGGTATGACAAACATTAAACCTATTACCTATCAGGGGGTAGAAATAGTTCCGTTGCAATTTTTGAAAGCTGTGTTACCAGAACCTTCTGAACTCGCCAAAAATTATACCGGTGAGACTTCAATAGGATGCCAGATCAGAGGAATAAAAAATGGCAAGGATCAAAATTATTATCTCTGGAATAATTGCAAGCACCAGGATGCATGGAAAGATGTACAAGGACAAGGTGTATCTTTTACGACTGGAGTTCCGGCAATGCTTGGCGCTAAATTGATGATGACTGGCCAATGGATGAAACCGGGCGTAACTAACGTCGAAGAATTTGATCCGGATCCATTTATGAAAGAAGTTGGCAACTATGGTTTGCCTTGGAATGAAATTGTCAACGGTCAACTTTCCTTCAACGATTATGATTAATCAATCTTTAAATTTTAATATTTCTGCTATTCCTTCTCCATGTTTTGTGCTGGACGAAAAGCTATTGCTTAGGAATCTGGAACTTCTTGGAAATATCCAGCGTGATGCGCAAATAAAAATATTATGCGCATTTAAGGGCTATGCCATGTGGAGCACATTTCCGTTGTTGCGAAAATATTTAAGTGGAGCTACGGCCAGTTCGTTGCACGAAGCAAAATTATGCCATGAAATGTATGGACAGAAGGCGCATTTATGTGCACCGGTTTATATGGATAATGAAATCGAAGAAATTACAAATATCAGCAGCCACATCACATTTAATTCCATAAATCAGTATCAGCGATTTGGCCATATTGCCATAAAAAAGGGTTTGAAAATCGCTCTTCGAATCAATCCGGAATATTGCGAAACAAAAACTGATCTTTACAATCCTTGCCTTCCGGGGAGCAGGCTGGGAATAACGGCCGGAAATCTTCCGGAAAAATTACCCCCAGCAATATCCGGCCTTCATTTTCACACGTTATGTGAACAGAATGCTGATACTTTTGAAAGGACACTAAAGGTGATAGATGAAAAGTTCGATAAACATCTCCGCCAAATATCCTGGTTAAATATTGGCGGTGGACATCATTTTACAAGAAAAGATTATGATATGGACTTATTTGTGAATACCATAAAATCATTTAAAGCAAAATATGACCTTGAAATAATCGCTGAACCCGGAGAAGCTATCGGATGGCAAACAGGCTATTTGGTTTCTACCGTTCAGGATATAATGAAATCCAATGGTATTAGCACGGCTCTGCTTGATGTCTCGTTTGCGGCTCACATGCCAGATTGCCTTGAGATGCCTTATAAGCCAAAGGTATTTGGAACAATTGAGAACCCGGCTGATAAACCAGGTTATCGACTTGGAGGAAATACATGTCTTGCAGTTGATTTTATCGAAAATTACTGCTTTTCTGAGCCGCTGAAAACTGGAGACAAAATCGTATTTGACGACATGATTCATTACACTATGGTAAAGACAAATACCTTCAATGGCGTTAAACTTCCATCCATTGGAATTATTAAAAATAATGGTTCGTTCGAATTAGTAAAAGAGTTTAATTATGAAGATTATAAGTCAAGGTTATCCTGATCAATGCTTTTGAGGATCAGTCCCCTTTAGTGAATTGTCTAGAAAATCTTTTAGCTGATGCATTTGTTCCAATCCAAGGCCTTGCCCAATTTTACTCATGATAAAAAGCCCGATCAGCAAAATACCCCCAATCAGAACAGCCCATAATCCATAGGGATTCATCTTAAGTAACATTTGGGATAAACCAAATATTAAACCCATCAATGTAAGAAAGCCGATAGAAGAATAAAAGAAAATAAACATAGTCCATACTCCCGGCTTTGGACCATATAATCCACGGATCCGCGAACCACTTTTTTTCGATTCCAGTTCCAGCGTTAATTGGGGTGACCAGTAATGTTGCTGGCTCGTTGGTATTTTTAGAACCATATAATTTTTTATGATTTTCCCGGAGCACGTTGCGTCTTTCGACTCCAGTGCAGTTTTTATCTTAGCTGTTACAATTTCAGGGGCATCAGAAACTTCTTTTTGAAATCTGGGTCTTATTCGTAGCTTATTATCGGTTTTTTCCATGGTACTTGTACTAGTTCACAGGTGGCTAATATTGAATGTCGCTAATAAGAACAACAAATTTATTCAAAAACAAAAATTCATATTTAATTAATAACCTGAGTTCGAGTTATAATTCATCGTCATTCCGCCTGTCGCCAAAGGCAGGGAAAATATTAGCCTATTTTTTTATACAGGATATATTTATCTGTAACCTGCCTGCCGTAAGCAAGGCGGGATTATTAATACTTTTCGTTTACTTTGACACCACCATGACATGTGCCAAATAACGGCCCCAGATTAATAATTTTTCTTTTGTTCGTTCACAAGACAATTGCCCCCAATAAAGTGTTATAAATCATTATATAAATCAGGTTATTTCATTCTGAGTTTTTGGTGAATAGAAAAAAATATTGAATATTTACATCTTAGTTTTCAATACTACAGAATG
>JAUUZS010000558.1 GCA_030589835.1 Cyclobacteriaceae bacterium | reverse complement strand
TTTTTCGTAAGTGTTGTTTTCAGGTGCATTTGTTATACATGATAATTGAAAAAACACCAATGTTGTAAGAAATATTAATACAGTTGTCCTCATTATTATAAAATGATTAGTTAGAATTAATTATAACTGATTCAACATTTATGTAATCAGCAATCTTTTTTATCGTTTGTGCATGATGTCCTACCCCAAGGGCAAAGTGGTGTGTAGGGCCTTCGGAAATCCATCGCTTAAGGAAAGTTTTGACATTGGGTTTAAAAAATCCCCGGGTATTCGTGTTACCGGTGGGAGGGATGGATCCTTTTACAGATTCTCCTTCAGCGATTACAAATTTAAATTTTCCTTCGTATGTGGAAGAAATGCTCAACATGGTAATGGGCCCTTCTTTTATTTTAAATTCTACACCGGCGCCAAAACCCGGTTTACCATGATATTTCGTCAGACTCCTCAGTACCGGCTTACCATCGGCTATATTGATGTGATGGGGACCATCATGACCGACGAGTATAAATCCTTCGTTAAAATCAATGGGATGAAACTCGGCAAAACTGCCCCCTATATCTAACCGGTCCATTATGAGCATGGCAATACACGTTTTAAGATCGGATTCGCCACACATTGGAAAACCGGCCCCTGTAAGCAGGGAGTTCCCAACGATCAGGTTGGTAACTACTTTCTGCAGCTCAGACCCTTCCGATGAATCGTAATAGTAAGCCAGGCCGTCCAGATTTCTCTCTTCTACAAATTTATCTAATGCAATGCTTACCCTGGCGGCAGTATGCAGATCTTCTTCTGTGAGTTTGCGTGTGATCGGATCAGAAACCGGAGTAGGAGTATCAAAGAAATGGAGGATATTAGATTTCACTTTTTCAATCTCCTTAATATCTGTGGCAAGATAATGCTTAAGAATTTCCTCAGCTTCTGTTTGCACGATATGACATCCAAAAGCAGCAGTGAACATCGTAGGATCTGAGTGCATATCTAGCATAGCTTCAATGGGATGTCCAAAATGACCGATCCTGGCGTTTTTTAAATCGTGTAATACTTTAGCTATCTGGCAGTATTGTTCAATTTCAGCATCCGCATCCGGATCGTCGTCGAGGGTGCCGATAATTACATCAGGTACTTTTTTACCCATTCTTACAGCAACCCCTGCAAATTCCGGTACAGAACAGAAATCATCATTGCACAACTGCATATAGGTTGATGCTTTGCTGTAATCCATGGCACGCAATGGTTGCAGAGCCACCATGACCAAAGGCACATCGATGTTGCGAATGATCGTGCCAAAGGTCACGGAAGTTGCATAGGTGACCATATCGCAAAAAATCATATCCAGTTTTGCTGCCTTTAGTTTAGGCACTAATGCATATGCACTTTCCGCATCGTCAACCAATCCAAAATCAATAACATCTACTTCGAATTTCTCTACCTTTTCTACAAATTTGTTTTGCTTTTCTATAAGTTCGTCAAGCAAACCATCAAATTGCTCCCAGTATTTCCAATACCCAACCCCAAATACCCCAATGTTGGCCTGTAAAGGTTTTCTGCGTGGAATAGTTCTGTTTTTCATGTTTCTATATTCAATTTTTTTGTATTTCTAAATGTTTTCATTACCATAATTCCTGTTTTTCAGCTTTTACCCTCTATCTTCACCCTCCTGATCTGGGGTATCATTACCATCATTACGATTAATCCGATCGGATACAGGATTCCTGAGATGATCCACATGGGAAGGTAGGAATAGCCTTCTATTACCTTTCCAATCACGGGATTAACAAGCATGCCGGCCACAGCGCCTGCCGTACCTGAAATGCCCACAACGGTAGAAGTGCCATTTTTCCCGAATATTTCACTGGTGATGGTGATATAATTGGTGATCCAAAATCCATGGGCAAACATAAAGAGGGAAATAAAGAAAATGGCTAATTCAGCCGAGGAGGCTATCGGTGTTAATGCAGTGAACATAGTGACCACAGCAGCGATTCCCATGATAGTTTTCCTTGCTTTATTCACAGAAATGCCAGAGGCAATAAGTTTATCCGACAACCACCCGCCGATCATATTGGACACACCTAAGGCCAGGAAAGGAATCCAGAACAACTCACCGATCCGTTCAAACGAAACCGATCTTTCTTCACTTAAATATTTAGGTATCCAAAACATGATGAAATAGAATACCGGGTCGAGCAGGAATCGCATCATGATCAATCCCCACGCTTCCCTGGTACGTAATATAGCCTTGAAAGAAGGAGCTCTATTTTTTTCTTCCTGATTTCCCTTTTTATCTTCCTCAATTATGGCTAACTCATTGCTCGTGATTAATCGAGAGTTTTGAGGTTTGCGAAAGAAAACCAACCATATTAAGACCCACAATCCACCAATTAAACCAGTGGCCGCAAAAGTCCCTCTCCATCCAAAAAATGAGGTAAGATAAACGGTTAAAGGAGGGGCTATTACAGCGCCGAGGGCGGCACCGCCAATCGCAATTCCCATGGCAAGTCCGCGCTCCTTGTGTGGAAACCATTCGGTCACACCCTTAGCCGCTCCCGGGAAGGCACCTCCTTCTCCCAAGCCAAGAAAAAACCGGGCAGTTCCCAATTGCCATACATTTTGGGTCAGCCCATGAAAAGCACTGGACAATGACCATAGACCTACTGATACTGCAAGGCCAATTCGTGTACCGAATCTATCGATCAACCATCCTCCAAGTGTAAACATAATGGCATAACTGAGGGGGAACGCCGTGTTTATCCAGCCATACTCCACATCCGTCATTAGAAATTCAGCCTTGATC
>JAUUZS010000216.1 GCA_030589835.1 Cyclobacteriaceae bacterium | reverse complement strand
AATGTAGTCTAGAAGTGATGTTTTGCCATGATCAACATGACCCATTATAGTCACAATTGGCGCTCGTTCATCAAGATCTTCCTCGTTATCTTCGACTATTTCAACATCCAGGTTTTCTTCTTCATCGATAAATTCTATGGCATAGCTAAATTCATCAGCAATAATAGATATCGCCTCAGCATCGAGTCTTTGGTTTATCGAAATAAACATGCCTAAACTCATGCATGAAGAAATGATTTCATTTACTGAAATATCCATTAATGAAGCCAAATCGTTCGCAGAAATAAATTCGTTTACTTTTAGAATTCTTAAATCTTCCTGTTCTTTTTGCAATTCTTTTTCGTGTGCCTCGGCTACTGCTGATCTTTTCTCTCTTCTATATTTCGATCTATTTACCTGGTTCGTTCTACCTGAGCCACTTAGTTTTGCTAATGTTGCTTTTATTTGTTCCTGAATTTCCTTTTCTGTTGGTTCTGCTTTTTTTGGACGTTGGTTAATTTCTCTTCTTCTTACGTTCCTTGGTTTGGTGTCGTTCCTCACCGGTTGAGGTTTCCTTGATTCGTCTTTTTTAAGTCTTTTTCTTGGCCGTTTTTTCTTTTTCTTATCTTTTTTGTCGTCAGATGAGGCATCAGGTTTTTCGATTTTTTTAGGAAGTTCTATTTTTCCGAGTACTTTAAGGCCTTTAAGGGGCTCGGCCTTAGCTTCAATTACCTTTTCTTTTTCCGGAGGACTTGAAGTTTCGGGTTTTTGATCATGTATCGTTGTATCCTCAACTATTTCATCTTTTACCTCCGCCGCTTTAGTTGCTACCGCCTCTTCTCTTTCTTCAGTCGGAGGGACTTCGATTGTCTCGCTTGGTACTTTTTCTTCAGCCACCTCTTGCTTTTCGTTTCGGCGGTCTTTTCTGGAGCAGTTTTTTCCTCGGCGGCAACTACCGGTTCATCCTTGATGGCTATCTTTTCTTGTACAACCAGTTCCTTATCTGTTTTTTCCTCTTTTTCCTCAGGTTTTTTATCATCACCTTTCTCCTCAGCGACGGCAGCTTTCTCTTCAATAATTTTTTCTTCTACCTCAGGTTTTTCTTCTACCTCAGGTTTTTCTTTTATGGCAGTAGTTTTTCGCTTATCGAGGTCAATTTTCCCAACAACTTTTATTCCTTGAAGTTTAGGCTTTTCAGAAGCGAACTCAATTTCAGGTTTTTCATTGGCAGTTATAGAACCTTCACTGATTTTAGTTTCTGTTTTTTGTTCAAATTGATTTCCTTTGATCAGAATTTCTTCTTCATCTTCAGAAGGCAATGGATCACTTTGGGTGTCAATAACCACATTTTCAGCATGCGTGCCACCTATTGATAGGCTTCGAGCCTCTTCTTTGTCAAGCTCTGAATCTGCAAATTCTTTTGAGAGCAAATCAAGCTGTTCCCCATTGATTTTGAAATTCGGATTGTCATCAATTTTTAAGCCTTGAGAGTCAAGAAATTCAATAATGGTATTTTTACCAATATTGAGTTTTCTGGCTACTTGACTTAATCTCATCATTTTAACTGCCATTAATTCTTACTTTATAGTTGTTGTATTAGCTATATTTTATTCAAATTCCTGCTTGATAATATTCAATACAGCTTCGATTGTTTCTTCTTCAAGATCGGTTCTTCTGCCCAAATCTTCTACAGAAAGGGCAAGAACACTTTTAGCAGTATCCAGGCCTATTCTTTTAAATTCATCAATAACCCAGGCCTCGATTTCATCTGCAAATTCTTCCAAATCGACATCTTCATCAACTTCTATTCCCTGCAAATCCCTGAAAACATCAATTTCCAGACCTACAAGTTTACTTGCCAATTTTATGTTATGCCCTCCCTTTCCTATCGCCAGGGATACCTGGTCAGGCTTCAGGTAAACAGATACTCTACCTTCTTTCTCTTCAACCTTGATATCGGTAATTTTAGCAGGGCTCAAAGCTCTACTGATGTATAGGTCAAGATTTTCTGTGAAATTAATTACGTCAATATTTTCATTTTGTAATTCCCGGACAATACTATGTATCCGGGATCCTTTCATACCTACACAGGCACCTACAGGGTCAATGCGATCATCGTAAGATTCTACTGAAACTTTTGCTCTCTCGCCTGGTTCGCGCACTACGGTTTTGATAGTTATTAGGCCGTCGAACACTTCAGGGACTTCATTCTCAAAGAGCCGCTCCAGAAATATTGGAGAAGTCCGGGAGAGTATGATTTTCGGATTTCCATTTGCCATCTCCACCCTGTGTACAATTGCACGTACAGAATCGCCTTTTCTAAATCTGTCTTTTGGAATTTGCTCTGATTTGGGAAGATTTAGTTCATTGCCTTCTCCATCGATAAGCAGAGCCTCTTTTTGCATTACCTGGTAGGCCTCACCGGAAATGATTTCTCCGACCAGGTCTTTGTATTTCAAAAAGAGATTGTCCTTTTCGAGGTCTTTAATTTTCTGGATTAATGTTTGTCTTGCAGTCATCACAGCCCTTCTGCCGAAATCCATCAATTTAATTTCTTCAGCAACTTCTTCCCCTATTTCAAAATCAGGTTCTATTTTTATGGCTTCAGAATGGCTGATTTTGTCATAATCCCAAATATCTTCTGAATTATCGTCAACGATTTCCCTGAAACGCCATATTTCCAAATCTCCTTTATCAGCATTTATAATGATATCAAAGTTATCATCAGTTTTGTATTTTTTCCTGATCATAGTGCGGAAAACATCCTCTAATATCCTAATCATTGTAGGACGATCGACATTTTTATGCCTCGCAAATTCGGCAAACGATTCAATTAATGTTGAGTGATCCATCGCTTTAATTGTATATGCTAAATTTAATTTTTAATTAAAATCTAAGAACAACAGTTGATTTTTCGATTTCGTGAATTGGTAGTTTTAATGACGGACTACCCAATTCCTTTTTGATTTTACCTGACTTAATCGAAATCTCAATTTCTTCGCCAAGTACGTTCAACAGTTCTCCCTGGTACTTTTTATTTTCTTTCGTAATAATTTCTAATTCTCTGCCAATATGTTTTGGGAATTGCCTGATAATTTTCAACGGCTTTTCGACACCTGGCGTTGATACCTCAATGATATATCGTCCATCTATAATGTCCCTTTCTTCCAGGTCATTAGAGATTTTCCTGCTAATCTTTGAGCATTCATCAACATTGACATATTGATCCCCATCAATAAATACTTGTATTTTTAGGTTTCCGGGCTTTCCCTTAATATTTACATCGACAAGAAAAATCTCGTCATTGTCAATAAATTTTTCTGTTAGCCTGGAAATCTCTTTGCCTAAATCCATTTCAATAAATTTTGAACCATTAAAAAAGGGGACTTTGGTCCCCTCAGGCTCAGTATAAATTTCTCCGCAAAGGTAATGGATATGAGTTGAAAAACAAATATATTAGTATCCAAAACAAGCATTTTTATCAATAGGGGCATCTCTCATATGTACTAATTATAAAGGTGGTGCTTTTTTTATTATCATAAAATATCATTTTTCTTAAATTTGCATCATGCAAAATCAATTGAGAGTATATAATTCACTTTCCAGGAAGAAAGAAATATTCGAACCCATCAACCCTCCATTTGTCGGAATGTACGTCTGTGGTCCTACAGTGTACAGTGATGTGCATCTGGGAAACGTGAGGACTTTTTTAAGTTTTGATATTATCTATAGGTATCTGAAACATTTGGGATACAAGGTGCGGTATGTAAGAAACATAACTGACGTTGGTCACCTAGAGAGTGATGCCGATGAGGGCGAGGATAAAATCAGTAAAAAAGCCAGGCTGGAAAACCTGGAGCCTATGGAAATTGTACAAAAATATTCAAACGATTTTCATCGCGTTACCGCAAAATTTAATATTCTCGATCCTGATATTGAGCCGAGTGCCACCGGCCACATTCAGGAGCAAATAATAATGATCGAGAAGCTGGTAGAAAAAGGCCTTGCTTATGAAGTTAATGGCTCAGTTTATTTTGATGTTGCTAAATATAATGAAACAGCAAAATATGGTATACTCTCGGGCAGGGTAGTAGAAGAATTAATGGCGGGTTCAAGAGCGCTTGACGGTCAGGAAGAAAAGCGAAATAACGTAGATTTTGCTTTGTGGAAAAAAGCAAGCCCTTCTCATATCATGCGATGGGAATCTGCATGGAGCCCCGGATTTCCTGGCTGGCATCTGGAATGCTCCGTGATGAGTTCTAAATATCTTGGGGAGGAATTTGATATTCATGGAGGTGGACTGGACTTGAAATTTCCACATCATGAATGCGAAATAGCACAATCTGTTGGGGCCACAGGAAAACAGCCAGTAAAATATTGGCTGCATACCAACATGCTGACTGTCAATGGGCAAAAAATGAGTAAGTCCTTGGGAAATTCGTTCTTGCCTGAAGAATTGTTCAACGGCACCCATGATCTCCTTAATGAGCCATACAGCCCGATGGCGGTCAGGTTTTTTATGCTGCAATCACACTATTCCAGCACACTTGACTTTTCTAATGACGCACTAAAAGCTGCAGCCAAAGGCTATAAAAAAATGATCAATGGGCTGGTGTTGGCAAAAAAGCTGAAATTTGACCAGGATGACAAAGTAGATATCAATGAAAAAACAGCAGGTCAAATCAATGGGATCATTGACAATTGCTACCGGGCTCTAAATGATGACTTCAATACAGCACAAGCCATTGCACATATTTTTAACTTATTAAAAAAAATAAACTCAATATCGACAGGTAATTTGAAATGCAGTGAAATTGGGGAAGATATTTTTAACAAACTTATTGAAACCTTTGTTACACTTATTGAGGATGTGCTGGGGCTGAAAGAGGAAAAACCTGCAGATGCTGATGGAATGATCAAAATTATTATTGGCTTATATAAGCAGGCAAAAGAAGCCAAAGATTATGATAAGGTAGATGAAATACGTGCAGGGCTTAAAAAACATGGCGTGGTATTAAAAGATTCAAAAGAATCCGTTGGTTGGGCGTACGAAGAGCAATGATAGCAAAATTATTTTTTATACTTTTTATTTCTTGTGGCTTATTTTTTGGATGCGAAAGCAGTAAAAAATCAGTAGATCAAGTGGCGGGCAGAAAATTAAAAAAATCGATCACTGTGCCGTCATTTAATAGCGATTCTGCTTATTTTTTTATTCAAAAGCAAGTTGATTTCGGGCCTCGTGTGCCAAACACGGATGCGCATAAAGTTTGTGGCGCCTACCTGGTGAACATATTGAAATCATATGGGGCAATGGTCACGGAACAAGATTTTAGTGAGCAGGCATATGATGGCACAATCCTGCGTTGCAAGAATATCATTGCATCATTTAACCCCAATGTTCAAAAGCGGATTTTGTTGGCAGCCCATTGGGATACCAGGCCATTTGCCGACAAAGGTACAGAGGGAAGGCATGAACCTATCGATGGGGCAAATGACGGGGGAAGCGGTGTCGGAGTGTTGCTTGAAATTGCCAGAATCATGAGCAACAACGAAAAACCAAATGCCGGAATTGATATCATTTTGTTTGATGCAGAAGATTATGGCGAGCATGAAGATGTTGAAAAAACACCTCTTAAAAATGGACGTGTACAAATTTGGTGGTGCCTCGGCTCCCAATATTGGGCTGACAACCCACATGTCCCTGGTTATTCTGCCTATTACGGAATCCTGCTCGATATGGTAGGGGCAAAAAATGCCAGGTTTTACAAGGAAGGCGGGTCAATGCAATTTGCACCTAAAGTGATGAAAAAGGTATGGAGTACTGCCAGAGGACTTGGCTATTCCAATTATTTTATCAGTACGAATAGTCCCGGCATCATGGACGACCACATATTTGTGAATCGCGATGCCAAAATACCCATGATTGATATCGTAGAATATACACCCAATTCACCCAGTTATTATTTTGGGGATTATCACCACACGAAAAATGATAACATGAGTATTATTGATAAGCAAACATTGCAGGCTGTTGGCGAAACGGTGCTTTATACCATTTATAATGAATAAACTATATTGTTTTTCATTGATTAATTCCTTTATTTAATAATCTTTTCCCAATCCATTATCAACAATTTAACTATGGCAAAACCAGACAAAAAGCTATTTCTTTTGGATGCGATGGCACTGATTTTCAGGGCACATTTTGCATTCAGCAAAAATCCGAGAATAAACTCTAAAGGTTTGAACACGGGTGTGATCCTGGGGTTTGCCAATTCACTTATCGAAATATTAAATAAAGAGAAACCAACTCATATTGGGGTGGCTTTTGATATGCCGGGACCGACCTTTCGCCACAAAATGTTTGAAGCATATAAGGCGCAACGTGAGGAGGCACCGGAAGACATCAAAATTGGGATTCCTATCGTAAAAGAATTGGTCAGTTGCTTTAATATTCCGGTGATTGAGAAAAGCGGTTATGAAGCAGATGATGTGATCGGAACATTAGCTAAACAAGCATCAAAGAATGGGTTTGAGGTATTTATGATGACCCCTGATAAGGATTTTGCCCAGTTGGTCGAAGAGCATGTATATCTTTATAAACCCGCATTCATGGGAAACTCCGTGGACATTCTTGGGATAAATGAAGTGTTAAAGAAATTTGATATTGCTGAAGTTGACCAGGTACGTGATTTTCTTGGATTGATGGGCGATGCTTCTGATAATATACCGGGAATTCCCGGGATAGGGGCTAAAACAGCCGTTAAACTTCTGAAAGAATATGGCAGTGTCGAAAACCTAATTGCCAACTCAGATAAGCTAAAAGGAAAGCAAAAAGAAAATGTCGAAAACTTTGCTCAGCAGGGAATTTTGTCCAAGGAACTCGCAACCATTGTTTTGGATGTGCCCGTTGAGTTTGATGAGCAAGCCCTCGAATACACCGGTTTTAATGAGGAAAAATTGAAGGCCCTTTTCGAGGAGCTGGAATTCAGAAACCTGGCAAAGCGTGTATTGTCTGGGGCGTCAACGGTAAGTATTGTAAAGCCGGAAAATGCACAAATGTCCCTGTTTGGGAATGGGCCTGTGCAAAAAGGCGAAGTAAAAGAACAGGAAGTAATAAAAGAGGAGGTAGAAAAGAAAAATCTCTATAATACGCTTCATGATTATCATTT
>JAUUZS010000009.1 GCA_030589835.1 Cyclobacteriaceae bacterium | reverse complement strand
GCCCCCTAACTGACTGACAAATCTTTTGCGATATTATCTGAGTGTTCTGTATGCCTCTTAATCCTCTCAATCCCCCTAATGTTCGTTTACACTAGACCCCCTTTCCGAAAGCGGACTGCAAAAGTAATACTATTTCTTTTAATCGCAATGCCTTCTAGTGATTATTGTTGGATTTAAATATGGTTTGTATTCTGTTGGGCCCAACGGATACTATATTGATAGGAATTTTAAGTTCTTCTTCCAAAAAATTAATATATTCTATTACGGACGATGGTAATGAATTGTAATCAGTGATACCTGTCAGGTCAGTATTCCAACCCTTTAGGGTTTTATAAACAGGAGTGATTTCTTCATCAAGTAAGTCAAATGGCATGGCATCTGTTAAGGTGCCATTTTTTAATTTATAATGTGTGCAAACATTTATTTCATCGAATGTATCCAGTACATCTACTTTCATCATAGATAATTGCGTGACCCCATTTATCATAATGGCATATTTTAACGCAGGAAGGTCGATCCAACCACACCGCCTGGGACGACCGGTTGTTGCTCCAAACTCATTACCTTCTTTCCTGATTTTTTTACCAACTTCGTCATGAAGTTCAGTAGGAAAAGGCCCTTCGCCTACCCGTGTACAATATGCTTTGAAGATACCGTATACTTCGCCAATTTTTGATGGCGCCACCCCCAAGCCTGTGCAGACACCCGCACAAGTCGTGTTGGAACTGGTCACATAAGGGTAACTTCCGAAGTCAACATCCAACAAAGATCCCTGTGCTCCTTCTGCCAGAACTTTCTCGTCGTCAGCTAAAGATTGATTGACCAGATAATCCGTATCGACAAGCTTGAACTTCTTCAAAAATTCCAGGGCTTCAAAGAATTCAATTTCACTTGATTTTAGATCATACTCAAAATCATGCAGATCTAATATAGACAAATGCTTTCTTTTAAGCTTCTCGTATTTCTCTCTAAAATCATCAGACATGGTGTCGCCGATTCTTAATCCCACACGAGCAATTTTATCCTGATATGTTGGGCCTATTCCGCGCAAAGTGGAACCGATTTTTTCATCTCCCTTCGATTTTTCAAAGGCCGCATCCAACAGGCGGTGAGTTGGTAATATGATTTGAGCTCTTTTCGAAATAAACAAATTATGGAAAGGCTCAATATTGAATTTTTTCAAAGCTTCGATCTCTCCTTTAAAGATTACAGGATCCAGCACCACCCCATTGCCTAT
The DNA here is from genome assembly GCA_030589835.1 of Cyclobacteriaceae bacterium. The sequence continues at coordinate 18,891 of JAUUZS010000009.1, read as the reverse complement.
TACATTTTTGGTGTTGCCTCTAAAAACCCCTGAGGGCACCTGATGAAGCACATGCTTAATGTCGTCAAACTCCAGGGTATGTCCTGCATTTGGCCCTCCCTGAAACCTTGCTACAACATCATAATTAGCTGCTAAATAATCAACAATTTTACCTTTGCCTTCATCTCCCCATTGAAGGCCTAATATTACATCAGATTTCATTTTTTATGATTTTACAAGTTCACTGAAGGCGTGATCTAAGTCAGATACTATAGTAAAGATTGAATCGAGTTTTGTGATTACTAAAAGTTTTTCAACCGAAATTGATGGCTTAATTAATATAACTTCACCTCCTATATTTCTGAATTTAGTAAGAATAGTTATCAATACTCCAATTCCACTACTATTGATATAGCGTACATCCTTTATATCGATCGCACAAAAAATAATATCATCATTAACGGTGTCGTTGATGACGGAAATCAATTCCGGCCCATGATTTTCTCCAATCAAATCGCCGGACAACCGAAGCACAAGCACATTATTTTCTATGTTATGGCTGTATTCCATAAAATTTAGTATTCAATCTCTATTAAAAATGCCCTCAAAAAAAGACGTACAAAGTTATGAATTGGATTAGTTTTTCAAAGCATTAAGCCATTCATTTATATTAACAGCAATCATTGCCCATCAAAACGTACGACTTCTTCGATCCCTTCAATGCTCACAAGTTTTTCCGTAAGGACATAAAGATGCTTGGTGTCTTGTATGAAAAGCTCAATACTTCCTTCAAATATTCCATTTTCGCTCTCTATAGATACCGATCTCATATTTACCTTTAATTCATCCGAAATAACTCGTGTGACATCATTCATCAAGCCTACCCGGTCAGTCCCTTTTATTTTTAGCCCTGCAAGAAATGAAACTTCCGTTTGAGAGGTCCATTTAGCCTTTACTACCCGATGCCCATGCTTGGAAAGAAGTTCGGTGGCATTGGGGCAATTAACTCTATGAATTTTTATCCCTTCATGGGTAGATACAAACCCAAATACATCATCGCCGGGAATCGGATTGCAGCACGGCGCAATAGAATAGGATACAATATCCATATCCTCTCCAATCAATAATTGATCCCTCTTTTCTCCGGTAACTTCTTTGATTTTTCTTTTAAATGATTCGGTATCAGAAACAGGAATGCTTTGCTGAGCTAGTTTTTTTGGCCTGTCGACCAAATTTTTTATTTTTTTTATTTCTTTCGAATCAATTTTCCCCTGGCCTATAAGGAAATACAAGTCAAGTGCTGATTTTAAGTTAAACAGGTCTAATAACTTATCCAGGTTTTCACTGTTTAACTTAAGTTTTATCTGTTTTAGCTTTCGCATTACTATTTCCTTTCCATCAGATGCGGAGCTACGTTTTTGCTCTTTTAGCTCATCCTTGATCCGTGTCCGTGCCTTTGAGGTAATGACAAAGCTCAACCAGCCATCATTGGGTTTTTGCTTATTCGAATTCAGAATTTCGACCTGGTCACCGGTTTTTAATTTATAATTTATTGGAACAAGCTTTTGATTTACTTTAGCGCCGATACACTTGGCACCAATTTCTGAGTGAATTTCAAAGGCAAAATCAAGTGCCGTCGCCCCTCCGGGAAGTTTTTTAAGTTCCCCTTTAGGGGTAAATACAAATATTTCCTCATTAAAAAGGCTGTGTTTAAAATCATCAACAAATTCAATGGCTGAAGCATTTTCACGGCCTAAGATCTCCCTGACTTTTCTGATCCAAACTTCCAAACCTGATTCTGAAGAATAATAATCACTTTCCTTGTATTTCCAATGAGCTGCATATCCTTTTTCAGCAATCTCATCCATTCGTTTTGTCCGTATCTGGACTTCCACCCACGAGCCTGTTTTGCTCATAACCGTGGTATGTAGTGACTCATATCCGTTGGATTTTGGCGTACTGATCCAATCTCGTAGTCTGTCAGGATTAGGCTGATAATAATCTGTAACAACACTGTATACCTGCCAGCAACCCGCTTTTTCCATTTCCGGGGGCAAATCTAATATTATCCTTATGGCAAAAAGATCATAGACTTTTTCAAACGGAATTTCTTGAGATGTCATTTTATTCCATATAGAATAGATTGACTTCGGCCTACCCTTGATGGTAAATTGAAGATTTCGCTTATTGAGCTCTTTCTGAATTGGATTAATAAAATTGCGCACAAATCTACTGCGGGGGGCTTTCGAAGCATTGATTTTATCAACGGTCTCAACGTATTTTACCGGTTCGCAATATTTCAAATACAGATCTTCAAGCTCGGATTTAATAGCATATAGTCCTAACCTATGCGCCAAGGGGGCATACAAATATATGGTCTCTGAAGAAACCCTTAATTGTTTATGCCGAGGCATACTATCAAGGGTTCGCATGTTATGAAGTCGGTCAGCAAGTTTTACAAGGATCACCCGTACGTCATCCGATAGGGTAAGGAGCATTTTTCGAAAGTTCTCGGCCTGTTGAGAAGTGCCATAATCAAAAACGCCAGAAATCTTCGTTAAACCATCAATTATCCTGGCAACTTTTTTTCCGAAAGGCCGCTCGATATCATCAATTTCCAATTCAGTATCTTCTACCACATCATGGAGCAAAGCAGAAATTATAGAGGTGGTTCCCAACCCAATTTCTTCAACACAAATTTGTGCTACAGCCAAAGGATGCGATATATAAGGTTCGCCAGATCTTCTACGCATATTTTTATGCGCTTCCTGGGACATTTTAAAGGCTCTTTTTATAATTTTGGCATCATCATCTTTCAGAAAAGGCTTGGCATGCCTCAATAATTTTCGGTATTGTCGTATAATCTCCTTCTTCTCCTGTTCTAACTCTATCTCCGTCATATCATTTTAATTTGCATTCTAAAGTAAAAAATAATCGCTAAGAATTGAAAACAATATATTTTTTTATACTTTTGCATTCCATTTTTAATCAATGCGGATGTGGCGAAATTGGTAGACGCACTAGACTTAGGATCTAGCGCCGCGAGGCTTGGGGGTTCGAGTCCCTTCATCCGCACAAAATTCAGACCCTCAATGGCGTTCATAGGTAAGCGAAATTGGGGGTTTATCATATTTTACACATTTAAACATAATTCGTCTTGGACATTCAATTAGAGAAAAATTCAAGCACAGAGGCTTTAATTAAAATTAATTTAAAGGAAGCTGATTATCAATCAAAACTAAAAGAAAAACTAAAATCTTATAGTAAAGAGGCAAATATTAAAGGATTTAGAAAAGGAAAAGTCCCGGTGAGCATCATCGAAAAGATGTATGGCAAATCGATCATGGTTGAAGAAATCAATAAAATTCTCGTAGATTCTTTAAAGGATTATATCACGAAGAATGAACTAAAGATTATTGGCGATCCCTTGCCCAATAATGAAAAAGCCCGGGACATCGATTGGGACACTCAAAAAGAATTCGACTTTGAATATGAAGTTGGCATGATCGAAGATTTTGAATATAACTTAGCATTCAAAATCAATAAGTATCAGATTAAGTTGGATAAGAAGGTGATCGATGAAGCTGTTGACGATTTGAAGCAGCAAAATGGCAAAATGACAAACCCTGAGCTTAGCGAAGGCGGAGATTCTATTTTTGGAACTTTATCCCAGGAGACTTCAGAATTCTCCAAAGACGGATTGGTTGACATAGAAAAGGTTTCGAAAAAACTTCAAAAATCATTTATCGGTGTCAAAAAAGAAGATGTCATTAAAGTAGATATTGAAAAACTTTTTGATGACGAAAAAGATCTTGTTGAAGTTATCGGACTGCCAGAAGAGGAAATAAAAGCTTTGAAGGGCGAGTTTGACATTACAGTTAAAAATGTCAACCGGGTAATTCCTGCAGAAATGAATCAGGAGTTTTTTGATAAGATTTTTGGGGAAGGCAAAGTGAAAACCGAAGCGGAGTTTATTGCTGAATACGAAAAAATCTTTGAGGAAAATTATGATAAAGAAAGTGAGTATTTGCTTGCACATCAGCTTCAGGAAAAATTAATAAAAGATATTAAACTGAATATTCCTGAAGGTTTCTATAAAAAATGGATTCTTGCCACCAATCAGGAATTAAAGGAAGAAGAACTGGAGAAAGATTTTGAACATTATGTGAGAGATCTGAAATGGACACTTATCAAAAACCGTATAGGTGAAGATAATGATGTGAAAGTAGAATATAAAGACACGGTAGACTACACCAAAAAGATGTTTCAAACCCAATTCGGAGGAATGGAGTTGAATGAAGAAATGGATAAACAAATGGATGTAATGGCAAATAATTATCTTCAACAAAATAATGGAGAGCAATATATGAACGTATCTACTCAACTCAGGACAGAAAAAATAGTAGATGTTTTAAAACAAAAAGCTGAAATATCCGTCAAAAAGGTGACACGTGAAGAGTTTACTAAAAAAGCAGAAAAATAATTATTTACATAAGGCTATATAAAGAAAAGTCCTTTCTGCAAAGGGCTTTTTTTTTATTTTTGTAATTTTACAATTAATAATACCAAACTGACGATGGACAAGAACTTAAATCAAGAAGAATTTAGAAAGTTTGCCGTAAAAGGACAAGGGCTCAATGGAAACACTGTAGATAGCTACATCCACAGTGTAGAAAATATGACCAGGTCGGTGATCGAAGAAAGACCCACCAGGTTTGCTGAGATAGATGTTTTTTCGAGACTGATAATGGATAGGATCATATTTCTTGGTCTTCCTGTAGATGATAATATCTCGAATATCATTACAGCACAATTGTTATTTCTTCAGTCAACTGATGCAAAAAAAGATATCCAGCTATACGTAAATAGTCCTGGCGGTTCTGTGTATGCAGGATTAGGGATTTATGATACCATGCAATATGTAACTCCTGACATCGCGACAATCTGTACAGGCCTGGCTGCTTCTATGTCTGCAGTATTGCTTTCGGGTGGCGAAAGCGGAAAAAGATCAGCTTTGCCACACGCCAGGATTATGATCCATCAACCCATGAGTGGCATGCAAGGACAAGCCTCTGATATGGAAATTTCATTAAAACAAACACTCTCTGTAAAGAAAGACTTGTATGATATTATCGCCAAGCATTCCGGACAGAAATACGATCAAATAGAAAAGGATTCAGACCGCGATTTTTGGATGAAAGCAGCTGAAGCTAAAAAATATGGGCTGATAGACGAGGTATTGGAAACCAAATAAACAACAATTATGACACAAGTTACGTGTTCTTTTTGCGGACGAAAAAAGAAAGATGTCGATTTGATGGTTTCGGGAATCCACGCCCATATCTGCAATTATTGTATCGATCAGGCTTTCCAGATACTTCAGGAAGAAAAAAAGACCAAAGAAGTTGGCGACAAGCCAAGTTTTAATCTGGCAAAGCCAAAAGAGATGAAGGAATACCTTGATCAATATGTGGTTGGCCAGGATGAGGCGAAAAAGGTAATTGCCGTAGCGGTTTACAATCATTATAAAAGGTTGATGCAAAAAACCGACCCAGATGACGATATAATAATTGAAAAATCAAATATCATCATGGTAGGGGAAACCGGCACAGGAAAAACTTATTTGGCCAGAACCCTGGCAGCAATGCTCGAAGTGCCATTTTGCATTGCTGATGCCACGGTACTTACCGAAGCAGGCTATGTCGGTGAAGATGTAGAAAGTATCCTGACGCGACTGTTACAGGCCGCCAACTACGAAGTAGAAAACGCCGAAAGAGGAATTGTTTATATTGATGAATTAGATAAAATATCACGGAAATCTGATAATCCCTCCATTACACGAGATGTGAGCGGGGAGGGCGTGCAGCAAGCAATGCTAAAATTGCTCGAAGGCACTTCCGTAAACGTACCACCTCAGGGAGGACGAAAGCACCCAGATCAGAAAATGATAGCGCTTGATACCAAGAATATACTTTTTATCTGTGGTGGAGCTTTTGACGGAATAAAAAGAATTATTGAATCAAGGCTGAATACTAAGCCTCTTGGATTTACCTTAAATACCGAAAGTGATGACAGACATCATATAGAAGATGAGAACATGCTGAGTTATATTAATGCCCGGGACCTCAAAAGTTATGGATTGATCCCTGAATTAATAGGCCGGCTACCAGTACTTACTTATTTGGATCCGCTTGACAAAGAAACACTTAAGCTAATATTGACCGAACCAAAGAACGCCTTAATTAAGCAGTATACTAAGCTCTTTGGAATGGAAGATATCAAGATTGAATTTAAAAAATCAGCTTTGGAATATATTGTCGATAAGGCAATTGAATACAAACTTGGTGCACGTGGTCTCCGATCAATTTGTGAGGCCATTGTCAACGATGCCATGTTTGAATTACCATCTAGTAAAGAAGTGAAAGAGCTGGTGATTACAAGAGCCTACGCCATTGAGAAGTTTGAGAAATCGAGAGTAAGAAAATTGAAGGTTGCCTGATTTGGGGCGATGAGATAATTTCTGTTCGTTATACAGAAATTATCTCATAAATTTCTTTGGCGGTATTTTTTGAAGCATTATCCCCACTTAGGGTGTTCCGTAATTTTTTATATCCCTTGCTAATATCAATTCTGCGGGATTCTTCCTCCACAATTCTCCTTAGTTCATCTGAAATGGCCCTGGAATTGACATCTTCCTGCAAAAGTTCCTTTACAATTTCACGATCAACAATCAAATTTACCAGCGATATATAATCTACCTTTACTAGCCGCTTCCCGATAAAATAATTTAGCTTGCTTGTCCGGTAAATCACAACTTGAGGAACATCAAACAAAGCAGTTTCTAGTGTAGCTGTTCCTGAAGTGACTACAGCTGCCTGTGAGTTATAAAGCAAATTATAATTATCTTCAATCACGGGAATTACATTTGGCTCATTCAAAGCATCTTCATACAAATCATGGGGCAAATTTCTGATCATAGACAAACCAAATGTCTTTTCTGGAAACGTGCGGGCAACTTCAATCATCTCCGGCAGAAGTTGTATAAGCTCTTGTTTTCTGCTTCCCGGCAACAATGCAATAATACCCTTGCTATCATTGATTTTATGTTTCGAAAAAAAATTAGTCGCCAGTTCAAATGTATTGACAGCATCCATAACAGGATTGCCAACATACTGGGCGTTTACGTTAAATTTTGCATAGAACTGTTTTTCAAAAGGTAAAATCACAAATATTTTATCAATGGTCTCCCTGACTTTATGCGCTCTTTTTTGATTCCACGCCCAAATTTTAGGGGATATATAATAAAACTTTTTACCGGGGAAATTATGAATTTTTTTTGCGACACGAAGATTGAAACCTGCAAAATCAATGAATATTACCGCGTCAGGTTTGTGCTGCTTTATGTCATTGATGCAAAGAGACATATATTTTTTGATTTTAAATATACTTTTCATTACCTCCACCAAACCCATGACTGCCATTTCCTTATAGTGAACTATAATTTCGGCGCCTGCGTCTTTCATATAATCTCCTCCAAATCCTCTGAATGAAGCATCTGGATCCTCCTTTCGTAAAGCCTTTATCAAATTGGATCCATGAAGATCTCCTGATCGTTCACCGGAAATAAGGTAGTATTTCATTTGAGTTGGGTTTGGATTAATACTTAATTATCATCCATAATACTCTGCATAGTTATTTTTTGTCTCCTTGAGTTTAATACAATGTAAGGTGCATTTATTGTTGGTCATCTCTTTAATTTTTGGTTCAAGAATATTCCAGAATTCAACAATCATGTTTTCACAACTAGGCAAAATACCTTTCATGAAATCTACATCTAAGTTGAGGTTTTTATGATCAACTTTTTTGAGTATCTCAACTTTAATAATTTTATTCAAATCCTTGAAATTCATCACAAACCCCGTTTCCGGATCAATCAAGCCCTTCACTGTCACCGTCATATCAAAATTATGCCCATGCCAATTTTCGTTAGCACAAGCACCATATATTTCTTCATTTTTTTCCTTGCTCCATTTTTCATTATATAATTTATGCGCAGCACAAAAATGAGCATCCCTACTTATATAGATCATCACTATTCCTTTATATACTGCCACAAAAATAATAAGATTTTCCTTCTCTTCTCGTGATAAAGTTTGAAACCTCATTTAGCCATGTATCTATAATGCGATCCTAAGTTGATTTGATTAAATTGCAAAAAAAACAAAGTATGATTATTGTAACGGGTGCCGCAGGGTTTATAGGAAGTTGTCTTATCGGCAGATTAAATAAAGAAAATTTCAATGCAATTGTAGCTGTTGATAAAATTGACGCCCTTGAAAAAAATAAAAACCTGGAAGGGAAAAAGATATTGAAAAAAGTTGCGCTGGAAAATTTTATCTCTTGGTTTGATCACAATTTTGAAGAAGTAGAATTTGTTTTTCATATCGGCGCCATTACCGACACTGCGGAATTTGATCGGGAATTGCTGGCGAAATACAACACAGATTATACAAAAAGAATATGGAGAAAATGTGCCGCTTACCAAGTGCCGTTGGTGTATGCTTCCTCGGCCGCGACATATGGCCTGGGTGAGCTGGGTTACGAGGATCAGGAAAAACTCGTTGCTGATCTGCAACCACTAAATCCGTACGGAGAATCGAAAAATGCATTTGATAAATGGGCAGTAAGCCAGAAAAAACAACCCCTGTATTGGGCGGGTTTAAAATTTTTTAATGTCTTCGGCCCAAATGAATATCACAAGAATAGAATGGCTTCGGTTGTGATGCATGCGTTCAACCAAATTCAGGAAACTCAACAAATGAAGCTTTTCAGATCTCATAATCCCGACTTTAAAGATGGTGAGCAAATGCGAGACTTTATATATGTAAAAGATTTGCTTGAAGCGTGTGTATTTTTAATGCATCACCGAAAAAATTCAGGCATCTACAATCTTGGTTCCGGGAAAGCCAGATCCTTTATCGATCTTGCCAAAGCTGTTTTTAACGCAATGAATATCCCTGAAGAAATTTCTTTTATTGACACGCCTGAAGATATTCGGGATAAGTACCAGTATTTTACTGAAGCTAATATGAGCAAACTTAGATCAATAGGATTCGACCATAAATTTCATTCCCTTGAAGAAGCGGTGGAAGATTATGTAAAAAACTACCTTGAGCAAGGTGAGTATTATTGATACGGAATATCCTTAATTTGTTGAGTCATTTTCCGATTCATCAAATTCAAAATATTCATCTTCCAAACCCGGGGTCTCTTCAATACTTAAATCATCTTTCTTTTTGAGGTCTTTCCATTCTTCACCCTCATCTAAAATGTTCTTTTTAAAGCTATTTCTATATGCTTTTGTATCAAATGATATTTTATATTCTGAAGTATTGCCTGTGATTTTCAACATCAGACTCATCCCCTTCCTGGCATTTTGATTGTAATCACGCATCTTTTTGATCCGAATAAAGTTTTTTAAGGGCACCTTCAAATGGTAATCAATATTCCTGTCAAAAGTATGGGTGCCTTGAACCAAAATATTTGATATATTGGATCTGATTTCCATTTCTGGCAGATAAATCGTACGGTTTTCAATTCTAATTTCATTGGTCATTCGTGAAAACCTCAGGCGTGAAAGGCTCTCTTCTTCGACAAATTTAGTAAGCTTCATCATGGGCTCAAAATCATTTAATTCTCCGTTTGCGATAGAAGTTTGAATATCCGCTACCAGCGATTCACTGTTTAAGTTTAGGCCATCATCAAAATTCATATATACATAAATATCAGTATCCAGCTGCCCTTTAAGGTTTTTATCCACCAGCCAATCCTGATTGAAATTCTTAAACACATAAAATATACTATCGACATCAATGCTATTCAGATTGACTTCCGATATAGTTTCTACCAGGTCGTCCTTTTTACTGTTGACCGATCCACTGACATTGACCCGGCCACCCATCGACGAAAAATGTACATTTTCCAGCACTGCGATTTGTCTGTTTATTTTTATTTGTCCCTTCATATCCCTTCCATGAAACCTCTTGAATTTAAGGTGATCAATTTTACAATTGAAATCGAGCGATATTTTTGGGGAAATCCTGAATTCGTAAGTAGCATTTTTACTGGTATCGCGAGAGGCAAAATTACTTTTGAGCAATTCATCAAAATCCAGATAACTGGATTGTAGGTCTGCCTGCATTTGATACTCCAGATTCCTGGCCATGACAGCCTTTGATATATCATTGATAAAACCATTGATCAAGAAATTGCTTTTGCCTACATATCCCGAGAGATCACTAATGGCCAGATCATTTTTGCTTAGCATCAAAGATCCGTTGATTTTGTTGAATGGCAGTTTCTCTCCGGTTAGGACAAAACTGACATTTCTCAATTCAACCTCCCCTTCTGCGGTCAGATTGTGTGTTAATTTTGGGTTTTTCAATTTCCCTTTCATTCGAAAATCCATTTTTAGATTCCCAAAGGCTGTTTTGATGTGTTTTTTAGGCAATAAAAGCAAAAGGGTATTGACATCGGCTTCTCCAATCAACGATATGTCAATCCGATAATCCTCAAAGTCGTGTAAAGTCATACTGCCCTCTAATATTTTCTCCTCCAGTTCACAGGAAAAGTCTTTAATATCAAGTATATAATTGCTCGGTTTATTGGTTTTTCCGGTAGTAAAATTCCCTTTCAGGCTCACATTGTTTACCTGCTTTTTGTACTCGGGGTGGAAAAACGAAGCCTGATCAGCCCCAAATTTCACTGTCGTCTGAAGAGTTGAATAATGGCTGTAATTTCCATTTACCTGGCCAGAAAAATACACGCTCCCCCTACTGTTATAATCCTTAAAATACTTCGATAGGTCATTGGACAGGAGAGAATTTATCGTTCGAAAGGAGGTGTTAACGCCATCGATTTTCAAATCAAGGTGTTTTTGTGCAAGGTCAATTTTTCCATTTACCTCAAATTCACCCTGATCTACCTTCAGCTTGCCTAATTTAAAATTATACATCCTTTTATTAAGATCTAATTCAAAGTTTGTGTCAAAATCGATTACCTTATTATCTAAAAATATTCTATTATTAACCTTAATCTCATCAGAGACAAGACCTCCTCGTGCTGATATTTTAAGCAGATGGTTCAGACGTGTTAATCTGGATTTAGCATTTTTCACATAAACGGCGACATGATATCCGGATTTCTGATCCAGGTAATCTATCTTCAGTTTTTCCCCTGTAAGGTTCTTTAAAGCAAACATCCCTCCTTCTGATGCGGTATCCTTTTTATAGAAAAGATAATTTGGGACACCATTTTTATCAATTTTCAGATTCAATTCAACCTCTGATAGGTGAAAGCCATTTATGGTATAATTCTTTTGTAAAACATCAAGGGCATTAAATGTTATACTAATCTGTTCTGCCTTCCCAAGTATCCCTTTCTGCTCATTGTTGCTTTCCTTAATCGTTACGTTTTGCAGATCAATGGATATATTCGGGAAATGATTTAAAACAGAAATATCTATTTTACCAACATCAATAGGCGTATTGATATGCTTGTTGGCTTCCTTCAGAAAATATCCAATTAATTCGTCTTTGTACAGGATAGAAAAAATCAACCCTGCGCCGATCATCATGAAAAAAACCAGAAGGATTCCTGCAATAATTTTTTTGATAATTTTTTTGATTTTCATATGACTTCCAAAGACTTAAATATTGGAACGCATTTAGTAAAAACAAATAAAAGCAATTATTGATCCAAATGACGATTTATGATTGATTTTATAAGAATAGGATTTGCACTAATCGAAATCTATTCTACCTTTGCATTCCCAATTTAAAAGGGTTGAAACGCCATCCTTTTATGAATCGGGCTCTTAGCTCAGTTGGTTCAGAGCACCTGCCTTACAAGCAGGGGGTCGCTGGTTCGAATCCAGCAGGGCCCACTTGATAATCAAGCACTTACGATGGAAATTGTAAGTGCTTTTTTATTTGGATTATAAAACTTGGTAGTTCCGAGTTGTCCGACAGTTTAAGTAGAATCATCTTAAGGGGAAAACCCATACAGCGCAAGAAAGATGTAGGTGGTGCATTTTCCCGAAGCGTTGGCCAATCGGATGTGAATGGCAACCCGGTATAGGATTTGATGGACACACCTCCTTATTTAATCTTCAGAACAAAAGATTACAGGCACCCTTATTATAGAATCAAACGATGCTGACTATTCAGCCTTTGTCCAATAGGTAGTTCTGCCCAAAAGCGAAAATCCAATATACCCACGTACATGTAGGCCTCCATCTTTTTGAAGCTTAATAATACAGCTATACGTTTTTCCGGTCTTCGGGTCATAAATATCTCCATCTTCCCATTGGCCATCATCAAATTCAAAATCAGTAAGGATCACAAGACCCAGCTTTTTTCTTTTCTTCAACTCCTCATCAGGATTATGCTCATCAAAGTATGAGATATCTTCGCCTGTTTTGTGCCACACTATTTTACCGTAAAATTTACCATCCTCTTTATAGATTTTGATTTTCGCATCCTTTTCTTCATTAAACCATATGCCCAATACGGCATCGGGATTTGCCTGTGCATATAAATTACCTGAAAAAATACCTCCCAGAATTAACAATAAAAAAATAGAATACTTTGGTTTCATTATAATAGGTTTTGAGTTAATAATAATTTATCAATCTAAAATAAATATGGTTTTGAAGTTGGTTCAGCAATATTTAAGAAAACATAAATATATATTTAAAGATGTTAAGTTTTTACAATTACAACAAATCTTTTACCCTTCAACTCAAATCCTATTTTTATTTAAAATAAAAAATCAACATTTTTACCTAAATGCATTTCTATAAATAAATCCGAAATTAAAAATGTGCATTCCAATCAAAAATCAAAAAAACTCAAATTATTGAATGTTAAAATAAATATAATCGAAAATATCTAGTCCAACTCAAATTAAATAATTGTCAATCCACTCACCATTGTACCGCTAGTAAAATCGATTTCTATAGCATAAAAACTACCAGGACGAACCCCTGGTAGGATATTTCATTCCGAATCTGTTGTATTAAAAACAAGCAGGTTAAGTAAAACAATATTTCTGAATACATGTTTACTTACCATTAAAATCGTTCAAGTATGCATACATTTTAAATAAAATATGATCTTCTCCGAAGAATTAAATTTGACTTTTGTAGATGAAATAATGGTATAATGTTATAAAAAAATCAAATTATCAATCTAATTAAATACATTTGTTTCCGTGCAATTTTTATTAATAGGTGCAATTTTTATAATTTTAAGAATCTTAATGCGGTTACCTGCAATATTTAATATGTATAAACAACCGAGAGCAAAATGAAGGACAGTGAAGTTTTGGATAAAATTTCAAAAGGCGATGAAAATGCTCTTGACTTCTTGTATAAAAAGTATTATCGTATGATGACCAATTTGGTCATGAAAAACAATGGTACTGAACAGGAGGCTAAGGATATTTATCAGGATGCGCTAATCGTATTTTGGCAAAAGGCCATAAGCGGAAATTTAGTTCTTACTTCAAAAATCAGTACCTTTTTATATAGTATCTGTTTAAATCTTTGGAGAAAGGAGCTTGAAAGAAAAAGCAGATTGGTACATGACCAGAAAGATGGGGCCGAGTATTCCGATCATGAACAGGAAGAAAAAGCAAAAATCATTCATGATTGCATCAACAGAATGGGAGAAACGTGTAGAAAGATATTGTCCTACCATTATTTTGATGGTTTGTCAATGACAGATATAGCAGTAAAATTAGGTTACGCAAATACAGACACAGCTAAAACTAAAAAATATAAATGCAAGCAAAAGTTATATCAGTTGGTTAAATCGAAATATTCAAAAAGCGACTTTTTAGATTAGTAAGCGATGAATAAAAATATGAACAATGAGGAGTTTGTAAACAGTTATCTCGAAAACGAGTTAAACAAAACTGAGCAATTGGATTTTGAAAACAAACTGCATCATGATTCCGAGCTTCGTGAGGAGTATAATTTTCAAAATGACCTCGTTGAAGGAATAAAAAGTATACGAAGGGTTGAGTTGAAAAGCAGGTTAAATAATATCCCGATCCATACACCAATTTTTCAAACGATTGGATTCAAAGCCATTGCCATTGCGTCGGTTTCTGTAGGTATTGGAGTTGGGGCATATTTCTCTTTCGATAGCAATATCCAACCTGAAGGATCTTTAATAAATCTTGAAAAGCTTCACATTACCCAGGCTGAAGAAAACACAATTCCTGCCATCCCTAAAGCAATTACACCAATACTTGATGATGATGATGATGACAATAAAACCAAAAAGACTCTTGAGCAGGAAAAACTAAAATCTGAACCTGTTGCCAAAAATACAGACGCTAAGGTCGAAGCAAAGATCATTAAGCCCAATGTGATACAGCCTGATGTTGTAGAGTCATTTAATGATGCGTCCTTCGAAACAAAGGAGATATATACCGAAAGTCAAATCAACACCCTTGAGAAGATAAAGGAAAATATCGAAAGTGCTGTTGAAGTTGCGACTGTAAAGGACAAGAGGAATAAATTTCATTACAAATTCTTTGAGAACAAACTTTATCTACTGGGGAATTTTAATGATCAGCCGTATGAAATTATTGAATTGAATATGGCTAAAGGAAAATCGTATTTCCTGTTTTATAACGACAGCTTCTATAAGCTATCTGCAGAACAAATAAAGCCTGCTCCTCTTCAAAAAATAGAAAACGACAGTCTTGTAAGCGAATTAAAAATTATTCGATTGAACAAGAATAATTAAACAATATATCAAAACGAAAAAAGCCCCGCATCCGGGGCTTTTTTTTTGTTATTCATGGCCAGAAAAGTGTTCACCAATTCTATTTATTGTCATATCGTTTTCTCATTTTATTTAATTTAAATTTCACTCATTCCAAATCCATTTCCATTTTATTATTAGCTTTGCGCAAGCAACAAATGATATAGTACCCATTGAAGCACAAAAAGAAAAAAAAACTAGGTAGTTTTCCTTACGTAAGCGTTGTATTCAGCGTTACACTTGCACTTTTTGTGATTGGTCTTTTTGGTTTGCTTATTTTGCATTCAAATAAAATGAAAGATGTCATTCGGGAAAACATCACCATTCAGGTGTATCTCAATAAGTTTGTGACAGAAAATGATAAAATCAGGTTAAACAAACTTCTTTCCCAAAAAAAATACGTCGCAAAAGCCGGAAATAAAGCCTTAGTAGAATTTATTTCGAAAGAGGAGGCCGCTAAAATGTTTATTGAAAGCACAGGAGAGGATTTTATTGAATTTTTAGGTGATAATCCACTACGCGATGCCTTTACAATTAAGGTTCATCCTTCGTATCAGCAAATAGATAGCCTTAAAAACATAAAAACTGAATTGAGCAAAGTGGATTCGGTATTTGAAATAGTATATGTTCAGAACTTGGTACAATCAATCAATAAAAACATCGCCAAGATAAGTTTGGCATTAATAGGCTTTACGATCATACTGTTAATAACGATTGTTATTCTGATCAACAACACCATTAAATTAGCTTTATTTTCACAGAGGTTTCTAATCAGGAGTATGCAATTGGTTGGCGCCAAAGCAGGATTTATCATTTCACCATTTATAAAAAGAGCTGCCTTCCAAGGTCTTTTATCAGGACTAATTGCCGCACTTCTGTTATTTGGTTTGATAAGTTATGCCAATAGTGTAATTGAAGAATTGAAACAACTCCAATCCATAAATGAGTTCATGATGCTTTTAGCATTTATATTAGTCTTAGGAATGGCAATCGGAATGATTAGTACCTATAAGGCAGTAAAAAAGTATCTGAAAATGTCTTTGGATGAATTATATTAATTATGAGTAATAAAGAAAAATTAGCTTTCAAAAAAACCAATTATATAATCATGCTTGCTGGCATAGCAGCATTAATAATAGGTTTTTATATCATGACACTCGATAAGGAAGATTACGGATTTGGCTTTCTGGGCATTACCCTGGGGCCTATCATTGTGATGCTTGGCTTTATCATAGAATTTTTTGCCATATTCTACAAAAGCAAGAAGTAGAATATGAGTATAATTGAAGCATTTATCCTTGGGATTGTACAAGGATTGACTGAATTTTTGCCGGTAAGCAGTTCGGGTCATATTGAGCTTGGAAAGGCGATACTAAATATCAATACTACCGATAACCTCCTTTTTTCTATCGTTGTACATGCCGCTACCGCACTGAGTACTATCATTGTATTCAGAAAAGAGATTGCTGAAATATTCAAAGGGCTTCTTGAATTTAAAATTAATGAACCCCTTCATTATTCGATGAAGATCATACTGTCCATGATTCCTGTGGGCGTAGTTGGTGTGTTGTTTGAAGATAAGATTGAAGCATTATTTACTGGTAATGTGCTCTTTGTAGGTTCCATGCTGATCGTGACTGGCCTATTACTGACAATCACATATTATGCAAAAAATACCACCAAAGACATCTCTTACGGAAGATCGATAATTATCGGTATGGCGCAGGCGATTGCTATACTTCCAGGCATTTCACGTTCAGGTTCTACAATATCCACGGCGCTAATTCTTGGTGTTGACAAAGAAAAGGCCACCAAATTCTCATTTATCATGGTCTTGCTGCCAATCATCGGGGCTTCTTTATTAAAAGTAAAAGACTACATAGATGCCCCTACGCTTTCCGGAGGTATAGGAACTCCCACGCTGATCATCGGTTTTCTGGCTGCTTTTGTATCGGGATTATTTGCCTGCACTCTAATGATTAAAATCGTTAAAAGAGGGAAATTGATCTATTTTGCTTATTACTGTTTTTTCATTGGTCTTGCTTCAATCATCATCAGTTTTATATGAGTGAGCTTTCTCCCAATCAAGATGGAAGATTAATTCTAATTAATAAGGAATTACGTTGGACATCTTTTGACGTCGTAAAAAAACTTCGTGGTCTACTAAAGATCAAAAAGGTAGGCCATGCCGGAACCCTGGATCCTTTGGCGACTGGATTATTGATTGTTTGCGCCGGAAAAATGACAAAGCAAATAAATCAATTTATGGGTCTGGAAAAGGAATATACCGGAGCCATGGTGCTGGGAAAAACAACCCCTTCAATTGATCTGGAAACTGAATTCGATAGTGACATTCCTATTGACCATATCGAGGAAAAACAGGTTATAGATCTGACAAAAAAATTTATTGGGAACATAATGCAGGTACCACCAATTTATTCTGCAATAAAAAAAGGAGGAGAACCTCTGTATAAGAAAGCCAGGAAAGGTGAAAAAGTAATAATTGACCCCAGACCGGTAGAGCTAAAGGAATTTGAGGTTACTGCAATACATTTTCCGGAGGTACGATTCAGGATTGTGTGCTCAAAAGGTTTTTATGTGAGAAGCCTGGTGCGGGATTTTGGAGAGTCCCTTGGAGTTGGCGCATATATGTCAGCTCTGGAAAGAACCAGGATAGGAAATTTCAAAATTGAAGATGCTCAATCAATTGATGAATTCAAGAAGGAATTTGACATTTTAAATTCATGAAGGTTTACAAGGGATTGGATGAATTTAAAAAACTGGATTTTGCCATCGTAACTAGCGGAACGTTTGATGGGGTACATTTTGGTCATCAGAAAATCCTTCAGCGCCTTAGGGAAATTACAAAGAAAAATGGTGGAGAATCTGTTCTTTTAACCTATTGGCCTCATCCCCGACTTGTTTTATTCCCAGATCAGGAATTACATCTACTCTCCTCCATTGAAGAAAAGGCTGACTTGTTAAGTCAACATCATGTAGACCATCTGGTCATTATTCCATTTACCAGGGAATTTGCCAACCTGTCTTCCGAAGCATTCATTAAGAATATTATTGTTGATAAAATAGGTACAAAAAAACTCGTAATAGGTTACGATCATAAATTTGGCAAGAATCGTTCCGGCAGTTTTGAAGAGTTGAAAAAAGATGGCCCTATTTTCGGTTTTGAAGTGGAGGAAATTCCTAAACAAATGGTCGAAAATAAAGCTGTCAGCTCCACAAAAATAAGAAAGGCCCTTTTTGAAGGCCATGTGGAACTCGTTAATGAATACCTGGGGAGGCCATACAGCCTGAAAGGTATGGTTATTGAAGGGGATAAAATCGGAAGGACACTGGATTTTCCGACGGCAAATATTGAAGTAAAATTCAAACATAAATTAATCCCCGCTGAAGGCATCTATGCTGTAAAAGTCCTGATAGGAAAAACCTCATACAAGGGTATGCTAAATATCGGATTCCGGCCTACCCTGGGGGGCACACAAAAGCGGGTAGAAGTAAATATTTTCGACTTTGACCAGGATATCTATGGAAAAGAAATCGCTGTTGAGTTTTTTTATGGTATAAGATCAGAGATAAAATTCAAAAATTTAGAGGCATTAAAATCTCAGTTGCAAAACGACAAAATTAAAGCCCTGCAAATACTTAAAAACCAATAATACCAATGAGCAAATCAAAAATAACCTTCGACGTAGAACTTGACAAGGATAATGTACCTATAAAAATAGATTGGAGCGCCACCGATAATCCTCAGGGGAAAACTCCAAAAGAAACGAAAGCAGTAAGCATTTCCTTATGGGACCATGCAGAAAAGCAATCGCTTAGAATTGATCTTTGGGCCAAAGACATGCCTATTGATGAAATGAAAAAATTTTACATCGAAAGCTTGGCAGGTTTGGGCGACAGCATCAAACGATCAACCGGAGATGAAGAAATGACACATCAAATTCATGCCTTGTGCGAAAAATTGGTGAAGGATATGCGGAATTCAGAAAATAAAAAATAATTGTAGTGTGCTCCGGGCTGATATTGTAACGCCTCACTCCTCCAAAATAAGTTT
>JAUUZS010000520.1 GCA_030589835.1 Cyclobacteriaceae bacterium | reverse complement strand
CAAAACATGAAAATGATTGCGCTGGCTTCTACGCCTCCGGGCTCTGCCTACTCAGGAAGAAGAGGAAATGATGATTGTGTAAAATATGGTTTCTGTCCTGCCGACAATATGGAACAGGCGGTATCCAGAACCCTCGAATATGCCTGGTCGGATTATTCGATTGGCTTACTGGCAAAAGCGCTTGGACATGAGGAAGATGCCTTATCTTTCAACAATTTATCCATGAATTATAAAAATGTATGGAATCCTGAAACTCAATATTTTCACCCCCGGAATGCTGACGGTACTTTTGTGGAGGAATTTGATCCGCTGCTGCTTACGTATTTGAGTGGTGATGATTCGTTTACCAATGACTACGTAGAGGGCAGTGCATTGCAATGGCGCTGGGCACCATTTTTTGATGCGCCGGGACTTATAAATCTGTTTGAGAATAAGGAATATTTTATCAGTGAGCTAAATGACTTTTTTGCAAAAGGAGAAACCAGAATAGGCCATTGGAATCCAGGTTCGTATTACTGGCATGGAAATGAGCCGGATATTCATTCCCCATATCTGTTTAATTATGTGGACAGACCAGACCTGACCCAAAAATGGATTCGTAATATATTGGATACCAAATACACCAATCGCTACGATGGCCTGGATGGAAATGATGATGCCGCTACACTTTCTGCCTGGTACATTTTTAGCTCGTTGGGATTTTATCCTATCGCCGGAACAGACATTTATCAGCTGGGAGCTCCTTTATTTGAAAAGGCTGAAATAAACCTGGGCGGAGCCACATTATCAGTGATTGCTGAAAATTATGCCCCGGATCATATATATGTAAAACATATCTCCTTAAATGACTCATTACTTGACCGCACATGGATCAAACATGATGAAATTATTCATGGAGGAATACTTAAATTTGAAATGAGTAAAGAACCCATCATCAATTAATCGCATGAAAAAGCTTCTATTTCCAATATTTATTTTTTTGCTAATCCTAAGTTGTAACACGAAAACAGTGGATCCTAATCGACCACTAGTTCCTCCAAAAGGATATATGAATGAAACCTTCCTGAAAATCTCCTATGGACTTGGCATGCTCGATCTGATCGATACGGAGCCTCCTGTTCCGGATAATATTCAGGAAATCAAAAATATCGAGTATAAAAATATTGACTCACTATCTCTTCAGCTTGATATTTATAAACTGAAGGAACTAGATGAACCCGCCCCTGTGATGATTTTTATTCATGGAGGTGCGTGGAGAACAGGCAAAAGAGCAGACTATTTGCCTTACCTGATCGACTATGCAAAAAAAGGATATGTCACCATCACCGTATCGTATCGCTTAGTAAAAAAGGCTACCTTCCCGGCAGCCGTACAAGATGTGAATTGTGCGGTACAATGGGTTGCAAAACATGTTGGAGAATATGGTGGCAATCCTGAAAGGATCGTATTGATCGGAGGTTCGGCAGGTGGACATCTGTCTATGATGGCAGGGTATGCCGGAGATGAGCCTGTTTTTAACGAAGATTGCTCTATCGGAAATTCAAGTAAAGTCAAAGCCGTCATAAATTTGTATGGCCCTGGTGACCTTACTACTCCCTATGCGATAAACATGTATCAAACCATAGATTTTATCGGGGGCTCTTATGATGAGAACCCGGAATTATACAAACTGGCATCTCCCAAAACTTTTATCACACCTGACGATCCTCCAACCTTGACTTTTCATGGTACGATAGATTCTTTGGTGCCAGTCTCCCAATCAGATTCTTTAGATAGTTGGCTTTCTAAAGCGGGTGTTGCGCACGATTACCATCGGCTCAAGGGCTGGCCACATACCATGGATGTTTCCGTAAAAGTCAATGAATACTGTCAGTTTTACATTGATGCCTTTTTGGAGGAACATCTGTAAAAAAGAGTTGGAAGACGGAAGTCAGAAGACCAGCTACTATTGGGGGATTTGGAATACTTTTTATTGAAGATAACCGCAAAGACGGAGAGTCGCAATGGAATCTCTGCGACTCTCCGTCTTTGCGGTTATTCAATTTTTATTTTCTCATTCATTGAACAGAAGAAACCTTTTCCATCATCTCTCCCAGCATATAATTAATAAAGGGATTATATCCCGGGCCAAACCAATTCATCAACCTGGATTCATATTCATTCAGATGATAATATTTGCAAGGGATAATGTATCCTGTATATGCCCCATTAAAGCTCGTAACCATAGCTCTATAGCCTTTTTTATGCATCGCATGTTTATATACCAACGTGGTTTCTCCGCTAAAATCGCTGGGAG
Source organism: Cyclobacteriaceae bacterium (assembly GCA_030589835.1). Next base: position 1,136 of record JAUUZS010000520.1, on the reverse strand, counting down.
CAGTTCCCCAAATCAGCTTATCCAATTTTGTGGTTTGCAGAAATACCTCTCCTACATCAGGAAACAGTCTATTCGAAATATAAGGATTCAGGCGAATCCCATCTGAAACGCGAATATGGAATTCAGGAATCTCTACTTTTAGGGTCATACTTGAAAGTGCTATGCTATCCTTCAAAGTTATTGTTGGCACATACTTCAATACACTATCTGCCAGTGCTTCACCCAGGTATTGTGATTTATCGAATCGATCGCCAACAGTATTTCTATAACTATGACTCCCTACACTACCGGCAAAAAACACCGCCATATCAAATCCACTGTTCTCTAGTTTCCGTTGCCAATAGCCTGGGTAATCCGCACTGGTTTCCATATTCCAACTGCCAAGCGTGGTGGCATGGGCATCAAAAGACCCTAAAATGACATTTTTTCCTTCTGTCTGACTGGCCTTCAGGATCATAAAATCAGAATTAATTTGCCCATCATCTCCTACAAGTCGGTTGCGTACAAAATACAGCGCATGAAAATTCCCAACTCCTATCTGACCAGGCTTAAGATCATTCATGGCCTCTTCAATGGCCGAAGCTACCTGGGCCGCAAGCCATTCAATTACATTGGGGTTATAAACTCCCCCAAAAAGCTCTCCTACAGTCCCTTCAGAAAAGGCCCCAACACTTGAGTGGGTATGTGTAGCAGAATAAAATATATTTCCTCTGTTCAATCCCAATTTCCCTGAAAGGTCTGCTGCAGCCATCTTACTTACCGCCGGAGGCATGATTAGTAAATCAGAGCCCACAAACACGACTATTTCATCACCCACCTTTACCGCAATGGTTTTTACAAATAAACTATCATGTATACCTGTAGCAGGGGCTCCCTTTCGAGCTCCAAATCCTCCCAATGGCATTTCAACAAATTTTCCGATTGTTGGATCATCGGCACTACCATTTAATATTGGTGTTATACTTTGCTTTCCAAAACCAATCTGAACAGGCCCGCGGGCAACTTTTAGATTCGATGCTATACTATCGAATCTGGAAAGGGTGGTTTTATAATAATCAGTATGAAAATATGGTGTGTAGTCAACGGATTCCAATGCCCAAAACAGAAAAACCACGATAATGACTACCAAACCAAGT
>JAUUZS010000041.1 GCA_030589835.1 Cyclobacteriaceae bacterium | reverse complement strand
ATTTTAGGCACTAAAATTTTGTGGCAATCTCATTCCATGGGGGAGACTGCCACGAAAACTCCATTGTTTTCCGTTTTCACGCCGTGACGTGGATTTTATTAATCGAACTCAGGTTAGTAGGTCAATTGGTCGTCTTTGCTCGTCGTTTAGGTATGACAACACGTGCGGCAACCTACCAATAGGGATATTGACTTTACCAGACCCCCACATCTTTGCCTCTTAATATTGGTTTTAGATAAAAAAATCCCTTGCAAATGTAACTTGCAAGGGATTGATAAATTGGTGGTGATCCCGCTGGGGCTCGAACCCAGGACCCTCTCCTTAAAAGGGAGATGCTCTACCAACTGAGCTACGGAATCATGAAAATACCTTGATTTTTTATCGGCCTTTTCCGTAATTGGAATGCAAATGTAGGATGATATAATAAAAAGCCAAAACCGTATGCCGAAATTATTTTATTTATTTTTATTTATTTTTATAAGCAGTTCATTTTCTGTGTTTTGTAATTCGCCAAAGGAAAAATTAATTCTTGCTGATTCGCTGTTTGCACAAAAAAAATACACACAATCCTTTGAACTGTATGAAGATATCCAAAATTCAGATCAGAAAGCAACGCCTGCAATGTTACTAAAAATGGCCTTTATCAAAGAAGGTCTTGGAGACTATACCAATGCGCTTTACTATCTGAATTTATATTATTTGAAAACCAACCAAAAAAGGGTGCTCAAGAAGATGGAAAATCTAGCAGAGCAGCATAAACTCTCAGGCTACAATTACGATGATGCTGAATTTTTTCTGAACATCTATCACCAATATCATCTGCAAATTGACTTTATCATTATTGGTCTTGTCTTCATGTTTTTTTGGATTCTGTTTTATAGGAAAAAGGCCTATAATATCCAGTCTGGTTTTCAAGGCATAGCTTATATTTGCCTTCTTCTCGTACTGCTTTTTATCAACAACTACGGACGAGGAAGGGCCAAGGCCATCATCACCACTTCTGAAGTGCACCTGATGAAAGGCCCGTCTCCCGGATCGGATGTGGTTGATGTGATTTCAAAAGGACATAGGGTAGATATCCTCAGCCAGGATGATGTTTGGGTCAAAATTTCATGGGATGAAAATGAAGCTTTTGTCAAAGCATTTAACTTAAAAGAAGTTAAGCTATAAAGTTTATTCATATTCTGGTGCTTCAAAATTAAAATATTGGGCAAATAATATTTCTTTATTTTTTTTTGTTACTTTCAACCCTTGTCATATTTAATGCAATGGAATGAACGAGTATCTTCTTAAGGCAATTATCCGTCTGTTTGCAATTGTAGCAAAGGATAATGTGACCGATGAAAGTCGTGAAAAAATCAAATTTATCATCAACAGACAGGCCAATAGTGAAGACGCCGAGGAGTACCTGAAGATATTTGATGACTTCACATCCATTAAGCCCGAGAGGCCTGTATCGAACGGTGCAAGTGGCAAAAATGACATGAATGCCGATACGGAGGAATTTGTGGAAGAGTGGGCAAACATCATGCTGATCTGCAAACGCATCAATCTGGAGAGTTCGCTATTCCAGAAAATCATTGTGATACTTCGGGTTATTGAATTGTCTCAAATTGAAGGGGAATTATCTGAGCGCCAAGACAATCTCATCTATTATATCAGCAAAACGCTCAACATCAAGACCAAGCTGGTTGAGCAAATAAAACAGTTTGTATTTGGAAGAGAAGTTAATGAACTTTTCAACGAAAACATTTGCATTATCGACAATGGACATGAAGAGGAATACAATTGTTGCAAGCATATAAAAAGGCCAAATCTTACTGGTTTTCTGGCCGTACTCTATATCCCGCAAATAGAAAGTTATATCATTAAATATGTGGGCATATCTCATATTCGATTAAACGGCGCTCCATTAAACAGCAGGTTTAATTATATTTTTCCGGCCGGCAGTAATATTCGGGGAAGCAAGCTAAGGCCAATTTATTACAGCGATGTGGTCAGCCAGTTTAAAGTAACCCGCAATTTGAATACTGTACAGCTTACGGCGAGCGATATTGAGGTGCGCTTTAAACAAGGAAGGATTGGGTTACGGGAAATATATGTGAATGAAGAATCCGGTAAGCTCATTGGAGTGATGGGGGCAAGCGGATCTGGTAAATCAACGTTGCTCGAAACATTAATTGGAAGAATAAAACCAAAAAAAGGCGAGGTCATTATAAACGGCATAAATGTCCATGAAGAGCCTGAAAAGCTCGAAGGATTAATTGGTTATGTGCCTCAGGATGATTTGCTGATCGAGGACCTCACTGTTTATGAAAATCTCTTTTTCGCTGCCAAACTGTGTTTTGCAGATTATGACGAAGATAAAATAATTGAGCTGGTAAAAAACACCCTGAAAAGCCTTGGTATTTATGAAACCAAAGACCTGACCGTTGGTAACCCGCTCAATAAGACGATCAGTGGGGGACAAAGAAAAAGGTTGAATATCGCTCTGGAGCTGCTGCGGGAGCCATCGGTTTTATTCCTCGACGAGCCTACCTCCGGACTGTCGTCCAGGGATTCGGAAAACATTCTCGATTTGCTCAAGGAACTTGCGCTGAAAGGGAAATTAGTCTTTACCACCATTCATCAACCTTCGTCAGATATTTTCAAGATGTTTGATAACCTTTTGCTCCTTGATGTTGGTGGTCACCAGATTTATTATGGAGATCCCGTAGAAGCAATCGTCTATTTCAGAGATGTCGTAAATATGATTCAGCGCGACCAGGGTTCGTGTATTATTTGTGGAAATGTAAGTGTCGAGCAAATATTCAATATCATTGAGACAAGGGTGGTAAATGAATATGGGAAATTTACGAATGAAAGAAGGATTTTGCCGAAAGAATGGGGAGACCATTTCAAGAAGCGAAATCAAATAAAGATCGATAATAAAGAAGCCCCTTTACCAACCACCACTTTCAAAATCCCTAAATGGATTGACCAGTTCAAGTTGTTTTGTAAAAGGGACGTGCTTGCCAAGCTTAAGAATACGCAGTATTTGGTTGTCACTTTTACCGAAGCGCCCTTGTTGGCTTTGATCATCGGTTATTTTATAAAATACTACAATCCCGGAGATGTCAATTTATCGGGCTACACCTTCGACAAAAATTCCAATATCCCCTATTATTTTCTGATGAGTATCATTGTCGCTCTATTTATTGGCCTGTCTATAAGTGGTGAGGAGATCATCAAAGATCGTCGCATTTTGCAACGGGAGCAATTTCTGAACCTGAGTAGAATCAGTTACCTGAATTCTAAGGTGATCATCCTGTTTGGAATTTCTGCCATTCAAACATTTTCCTTTGTCATGGTCGGAAATTACCTGCTCGAATTCCGAGGGATGTTTTTTTCCTATTGGCTGGTTTTGTTTACCGCAGCCTGCGCCGGCAACCTAATTGGCCTCAATATATCTTCGGCATTCAATTCTGTAATTACCATTTATGTATTGGTTCCTATTATATTAATCCCCCAATTAATGTTTAATGGGGTGGCTATTGAATTTGATAAGCTAAATCCAAATATAAGCTCTAGTGAGCGGGTGCCTATCCTGGGTGAATTGATGACCTCCCGGTGGGCATTTGAAGCCATTATGGTTCGGCAATTTAAAGACAATGAATATGAAAAGCATTTTTATGAATATGAAAAAACCATTGCCAATGGTAATTACAAAACGAATTTTTACCTGAAGGAGTTGGAAACAAATCTTTCTTTATGTGGGGCAGCACTACGCGGTCAGGTCAGCCGCGAGGAAATATCCGGCAATCTTGATTTAATTAAATATGAATTAAAAAAAGAATTACAAAAATTTGATCGTGAAAATACCATTGACTGGCAGATGCTGGAAGTACAGCATTTTGATTCTGCTACCTATGAAATGCTAATAAATCATATTAAGAAGCTTAGAAACGTGTACTTAAAAAGAAATAGTAGAGCCTCTGAACAAAAAGATTCTGTAACTAATGTTTTTCTCGCGAAAATGCCAAAGCAGGAATTTTTACGCATTAAAAAGGACTACATCAACGAAAAGGTCTCCTCCATTGTTGAAACCCGCGGAATAACGTCTATCCTGGAGGTGGGGAACAAGCTCATCAGAAAGACCACACCCATTTTTGCAATGCCGGAAATACCGGAAAACCCATTTAATTTCAGGACCTTCTATTACGCCCCTCAAAAATACTTTGCCGGACGTTATTTCGATACTTTTTGGTTTAATATCATTATTATGTGGCTAATGTCTATCATTGCACTGATAGCGCTTTATTTTGATCTTCTTAAGAAATTCTTAAAATTATTTGATAAAATTGGTGACTATAAACTCAGACAAAAAATCAAAAAGGCTCAACGATCCATCAGGAAATAAATGGGCGGATATTGTCGGATATTCCCGGGCAGAAAAAGTCGAAAATACCATTGAGGTGACAGGGACAATCTCGGTCGATGAAAACGGAAAAATTTATAGTCAAAAATTAATGCGCCCTGAATTACTTGTCGAAATCGAAGTCACAGCTTTAATTTTCTAAATTGTAGTCTTTATCAGAAATGCGTCTAGCAGTACCATCAATAGCGTTTAGCAAATCATATCGTTAATTACCCTCAACTCGAATAGAACAATTGAACATCGAATAGTAATGAAAACATATACCTATAATTATCCAAAACCTTCAGTAACCACAGATTGCATCTTACTGAAGCATACTAAACATACCGATATTCTGTTGATCAAACGAAAGCATGATCCTTTCATAGGAAAATGGGCTTTACCGGGAGGGTTTGTTGAAATTGATGAAGATTTGGAAGAAGGGGCAAAGCGTGAATTATTGGAAGAGACCGGCATAGATAATATTCAGATTAAGCAGTTCAAAACCTATGGTAAGCCAGGGCGCGATCCGCGTGGACGAACGATTTCTGTAGTGTTTTCAGGATATGTAAAAGAAAATAAAAATAATATTCTAGCTGGTGACGATGCCGCTGATGTTTCATGGTTCGACTTTGATAGTTTGCCTCCTCTTGCTTTTGATCATGCGATGATTCTTGAAGAATTTAAAAAGACAATTCTGAAGAATTAATCCAAATAATATTCTTCAACTTTTCTTATAATCACGGCTCCCCACATCAAGCCCCTCCACGTAATCCGGCTCTTTTACGTGGATAGTTGGATGAGCAAAAAAAGACACTTCATCATTGAGGATCACTTCAAAAAAACGGCTCTATATGGATTTGTGTGTGTAATCGAATTTCAACTTTCCTGGGTGCATAAAAAAACCTGTAAGATAATTCTTACAGGTTTAAATTTTTATTCAAACAAATCCCTTGTACTAATGGGTGATTACTTCAAATTTGTTTGGCTCTGGTGTGATTATCGGATCAGCTTCATTTCCAAAGAAAACCACGGTATAGATTCCACCGGCAGATACATCAATGGTACCATTAAAATACAATGCTCCAGTTCCATCATAAACGTCAACACTTAATGAACCGGGAGATAAATCGCTAAAATCGGTGAAGGAGCTAAGGCCATCTCCAAACAGATCACCTCCCCAGAGACCGGTACCCAAATCAACTCCACCAATCTGAAAATTCAGTTCACAAGTATTATCCCAACATTCACCACCTCCAGCATTCACAAATCTTACTCTTGCCATTCCGCTTGTCGGAGGGGTTAAATCATCTTCAACCATAAATAAATATTCATAATCATGATTTAAGGCGCCGAAACCGTAATTAATCAGCGTATAAGAGCTGCCATCTTTCAATTGTCCCTGAAGAGGCATATTATGATCTTCAGGTAACATCTCAGAAGCCGTTGAATAGGTCAGTAGAGTCTCAATTTCATCAATTGGGTTATCCAAATATTTTGGGGCTTCTCCTCCAAGTACTGATCTAAAAAGTGATCCCTGTGGGAATTCATATTCTACAGTCACTATATCACCTGGTTTCATGTTTGGCCCTGCTTTAAGCTCGTCTGCCCAAATATCAATACCATCATATCCAAGGTCATCAGCCGTGGTAACTGCCATTATTATATTTAGCGTGGCAGTGCCTAATTTAGGCGTTACTTCAACGGGTCTTTCATCCCCATCATATTCCGTACAACTCACTGCTAAAAATAAAACAGCCAGAAGAACTAATTTATATTTAAAAATACTTTTCATTTTCTTTTCGTTAGTTATTATTGTTGAACCATTACAATATCCCAATCTCCATTCCCAAATTCATCAGTCATACTATGAAAGGTAATTGTTTTTGTAGTAGGATTGACAGCAAAAGTGCCATCCTGTATCCATACCGTATTGCCAAAGCCTGTCAATAAACCTCTTGTGGCTGTAATATCACCTGAAGCTAAATCATTTACAGTGATTTCAGTGCCTACAGCTCTATACAAATCTCCGTATGCTCGTCCGTCGGCATAGAAGTGGCCAATTGTTCCAGATAATCCGAATTTATTGCCACCTAATGACCATATCCACATCTCTATTTCATAAGACTCTCCACCTGCTCTGGTGGTAGTGGCAGCATAAATCCCGGCAATATCAGTAATTAAATCACCTGGAACAGGAGGTATTACTACCGTACGTGAAGCAGTATTTCCAAAACTTTCCGATGTTTCTGCATAATAGTTCACATAGTATATATCGGGATCTGACCCAACAACATTACCACTGTAACCTCGGTATTTAGAAGTAACTGAAGTAATTACTTCCAGTTCTATTTCGCCTTCTAGTGCTGCTATTCCAGGTTCAGAATATGCTTCTCCTGGTTCCAAAACCATATCCTCATCTCCGACAAAAACAAAAGTCGGATAGGTATTCAAGGTGCTTTCCGGCATTTCTTCTACACAACTATTTAGCAGAAGCACCGGTAAAATTGCAAATAAAATATATTTTAATTTTCTCATCTTTTTTAATTTAAGATTTAAATACAAAATGGATTATTTATCCCACCATACTGGCGTAGCTAATGATACAACTCCCGGAGCGTTGCTATTAAGATCAATTTCGCGTTGAGTAGGAGGAAATCTTAAAGGAAATTCCCCTGCATTGAGCAGGCTAATCGATGTTGGAGCAATGAAACTCGTTGAGGGATATCCTGTCCTTTTCCATTCGTTCCACATTTCGATTGGCTGTCTTACTAAAGCAACCCATTTCTCCATCATTATTGCTTCCAGTTGTTCTTCAAAGGTGCCGGAAGCAGGATAAGGGGCTTCATTTGCTATATAAACATCAGCTTCAGCAGAACTTAATCCTGCATTTGTAAAAGAATCCTTAATACCTTTTTCATATAAAGCCTGGGCCGAACTGCTCAACCATCCACGAAGTGCACCTTCTGCTTGTAGAAATTGTGATTCTGCAGCACTGAAATATGGAAACGCAGATCCTTCACCAATTAAGAAGTTTCCCCGGGCTGTGTAATATCCAAGTCCTGCAGTGGTACCACCAAGCGTTTGTCCTGTAGCCTGATCAACGAATTGATGAGGATAGGTCACTGAAATATCCGGCTCCACTGGCCTTCTATAATAGGTATCCATGCGTGGATCATTTCGATTCGCCATGTAATTGCCAATTGTTCCGCTAGCGGCATTAAATGACTGAGTATTTAAATCATTGATTTCTGCAGGATGTCTGTTTGTAGGAGTACTCTGATCAAATGGCACTTCTGCATCATCTCCTGAATCTAAGAAAATTGCTCCGTCAAGAGCCTGAACTCCGGCCTGGGCAATTCCTGCTCTGGCTTCAGTTTGTCGCATGAAAATTTTCAGTTTTAAGGTATTGGCAAATGCCAGCCATAAATCCATGTCACCGTCAAAAATAATGTCTCCGGTAATAGCAACTACGGATCGCGTATCAATCATAGCCATAGCCTCATCTATTTTGACAATCAAATCATCATATACGTCTTGTCCGTCATCATATTTAGGATTTGAGAATTCATTAATTTTCAATGCCTCTGAATAAGGTACCTTATCGAACATATCAACCAATGACTGGAAAGTATAGGCTTTCATAATTTCTGCTATTGCTGCTACATTATTATTGCCTGTCTCTATTCCGACATCGGAAGTATATTGCAAATCTTGTAAAGGGCCAGAATAAACTCCGGTAAAATCCCTCTGGTAACCATTGTCACCTGCAAGAACCTGGTATTGGTCACGAGAATCAAAGCCCGCAACGTTTCCTGCCTGAGTCACATATTGTACCCAGAAATTAGCGGCTAGTGCGTATCGATCGGTATGAAAGTAGGCAATATCCACCATTCCTGAAGTCAAGGAGAAATTCGGATCAGGATCAATTACCTGAGTTGGATCGTTATTTATATTCAGATAATCATCACAAGAGGCAAAAGCTCCAAGTCCAATTATCAAAACAAATATTCTTAATTTATTTATCATTTTTTTCATCATTCAAATTTTTAAAGTGTTGCCCTTAATGAAAATCCATAAGACCTGAAAGAAGGAATGGCGGCATATTCAAAGCCCGGTACACTTGATGTGTTTCCAATGCCAAATCCTAGTGATTGCTCAGGGTCGGCGTATACATTTTCTTTGGGAGTCCATAAAAACAGGTTACTTCCAATAGCTGAAACTACCAAAGAACGAATAGGGGAATTGCTAATTAAACGTGTTGGAATTTCATAGCTTAATGATAAATTCCTCAACTTAAGGTAACTGGCAGATAGTAAATAATCTGATAGCCCTCTGTTATTCCAATATTGATTAGAACTAATCACAAAAACAGAAGTATTTGGTGAGTACGTACCGTCTCCATTATCCAACACAGAACCCGGGACAATCCACGGATGTCTGTTGTTATAGGTAGTAGACTGAGCTTTGCCTGGAGTTTCAAGAGAATGATATGTTTCTGAAAAGAAATATCCACCCAATTGTCCCTGGAAATTAAATGACAAACTGAAATTCTTATATGACAAATTATTTATAAATGCCATATTAAAATCCGGCTGAATGGATCTTCCATCCGTAATGTTTCCGCTATTATCAAACTGAGGCCTGCCATTGTTATCTACAATCAAATTGCCATCTGGACCTTTTAAGTAATCTGTAAATTGAAACAGCCCAAATGGAGATCCTGGCTTACCGATAATATTCATTGAAGCCCCACCGGAAGATATACCACCAAGAGGTATCTCAGTTAGTCCGGGAGCAATGGATTCAACGATATTGGAGTTTTTTGTATAATTTACAGTTGTCCGCCAAGTAAAATTATTTGCCTCAACGGCAACAGCAGTTAATGTCATTTCAACGCCCTTATTTCTAATTGAACCTGAATTCATTGTTCTACTAGTAAATCCGGTTGTACCTGGGACGGTAACGTTTTGAATTTGATCTTCTGACAATTGGTCATAATATGCCACGTCCAGATTAATCCTTTCATTAAGCGCACCAATATCTAATCCAAATTCAAATCCTTTGGTTCTTTCAGGCTTTAATGACGGATTGCCTACAATATTTCCTGTGCGAGCCCCTGTAAAACCTCCAAATGGAAATGCTGCGAGCCTTTGAGAGTTGATGTTCGGATCTAGTGAAACTAAAAATGCAGTATTAGTACTATATACCGGAGCATCATTTCCGACCTGTGCATAAGCGGCTTTTACTTTTAGAAAGTCTATCGGCCCTAAATCAACTACTTCTGAAATGATCATATTAGCAGATGCTGACCAGTAAAAGAAAGATCTGTTTTCGACCGGAAGCGTTGAAGACCAGTCATTTCTGCCCTGCAATTCTAAATGATAGGTTCCTTTGTAACCCAATGCTATTTGTGAATAGGCTCCTATCAATCTCCTCTGTGAAAAGCTCTGTGATACAATGGGTTGTACTAAACCGTTATTCAAACTTCGAAATCCTCCGATGCCTAAATTTGGCTGTTGCGCCATGGTAGCTTCCACTTTATTATCTCTTAAATTAAATCCGGCAATAGCATTTAAACTAATATCTTTTGTCAAATCCTTATGGATAGTAGTCAATGCATCCACATTAATGTTGGCGGATGCCAGGTTAGTCACGCGTATTGTTCCCGGTCGTGAAATGTTATTTGGAGCTCCAGCTATTTCTATTGGTCTGAATTGCTCCAATTCCCTAAATCCATAATCACCACCAGCTCTTACTTTGAAATTCATCCAATCTGTTGCATCATATCCCACTTCAACAAATCCATTTATTCGATGCCAATCCGTCAAGTCCTCTCTCACTGCAGCTGCCCTGAAAGGATTTGAGTTGAATGGTGTAAAATAACCAGCCACATCATAGAACGGGTCATTGAAATTACGCGCTTCTGTAGTATTAAGATCAGCAGAAGTTCTTAATAAATTACCATAAAATCCTGCGTCAGCATTCCCGCCAAATCCTTGTGGAGAACCATCCTGAAGCGTTTTTGTATACTCTACGGATCCTCTTACATTGATATTATTATCCAAAGCGCTTCCACCAGTCAACTTAATATTATGTCTGTCCAGTCCTGTGTAAGGAACTGTACCTTTCTGATCAAGGTAAGAGTATGATGTGAAAAAGTTTGATTTATCATTACCTCCCGAAAATGTAAGCGTGTTTTTGAATGAGTATCCTGTATCGAAAGCGTTCCTCATGGATTGTGGTGTCGGACTGTAATCCTTCCATAGTTGTTGATCTCCAATGATTTGCGAAAATGGTCTGCTAGTTCCATCATACGCATCGCCCCAAGTCTCCTGATCGTTTATGAAAAATTCGTTTTCTCCATATTGACCAAGACCAAAAACAGTCTGCACCTTAGGAAGCCTTAACGGAGTCTGCATCACATATGAAGATGAAAATGTGACTTCTGACCTTCCTGATCCAGCAGATGATTTACCATCCTTGGTAGTGATTATTATTGCACCATTTGCTGCGGCAGAACCATATAGTGCTGCGGCTGAAATTCCTTTCAGGACACTTACACTTTTTATATTTTCCGGCTCTAAAGTAGAAATGCCATTACCGGCATCGGTAATTTCAGAAAATGCACCAGCATCTCCCATAGACGTCTGTCCATCGAAAGTTCCCATTTGGCCGTTATTTATGGGAATTCCATCAATAATGACCAGAGGTTGCCCACTACCGTTAGTAAAGGTAGCAATACCTCTAAGCAAGATTTTCTGAGATGCACCTGGTGCACCTGATGCCGTTTGGATTTGAGCTCCGGGAATTCTACCCTGAATGGCATCTAAGACATTGTTTTGACTAGTCTCAGTAAGCTCTTCGTTACCAATGTTGGTTACCGAATAGCTTAATTCATTGGCATTTCGCTCGATACCTACCGCTGTAACCACAATTTCTGTCAATTCGGTTACATCAGGCTCCATAATGATTTCTATGATGCTTTGTGAACCTACTGCTATTTCTTCGGTAGCCATACCTATATAGCTGAATACCAAAATGCTCTCACTGCCAGGGACATTAAGTGCAAAATTACCATCAATATCAGTAATGGTACCGATGGCGGTATTTTTTACCACTACATTCACACCCGGTATGGGTGACCCATCATCAGACGATGTCACTTTACCTGATAAGGGCCTTTCCTGTGCATTTACCATAAACATCGTAAAGCATAAGACCACTGTTAGAAAGTGTAACTTGTGTTTCATAAAAATTTAAATTTATTAGTTAAAAATAATTCCTTGATAATAAATCTCCCCCATTCGGCAGTTCATATGTTATGTCGCTGAGACATTCACATATTATTTATTTAAACAGGCTTGTTTTTATTATTATCAGAAGCTAATGTGGGCATAATCACCTTAAGGGGGTATCCCTCATATTGGGTGAAATTTGACGAAAAACGGGGGAGGAAAATTATAATAATACGCATCTAAAAGGCATTATTTGCAAATTTTATGGTGAGTTGTGCTTTTATGCCGCAGCTCTCTAGTCCTTGCGTAACATAGGCCGGCTTGGCGCACCTCAGCATTTTCCCATAAGGATACAGGAAAAAGGACGAACAATACTTTATTTGATGTGCTTCAAGACGAGGCAGATAAAATTATGCTGTTTCTCTGTGGAGCCCAGTATAGGGATCAGGATCAGGATTTCTAATGTGAACCTGAATAGTTCGGAAAAAAGGCAATAAATCTTCTAAAACACGGAATATGGATCGTACTCCACGGTGTGTTCCGAAATCGACAATTTTACATGTTTAATTAGTGTCTGTCCATAAAGTGCTTGATTTTTGAAATGTTGAGATTTTTGATGAATTTTTGGCTTTCTCAATGCAGCAAATGCCTGGGTATTAGGCAAATTGAGAAAGCCAAAAAGGCGCAAAAAGATATTTCAATTCGATGACTTTATAGACAGGCTCTAATTATGGCCAGGTAGGAGGGGTGACCTCTAAATCAATTTATTTTTTCTGGCTATTTCAAGCGCATCAGCCTTGCTGTTTACGTGTAGTTTAAAGTAAATATTCTTGATGTGTGATTTAACGGTTTCTTTGTGAATGAACAATTCATCCGCAATTACGGTATAACTTTTTCCTTTAGAAAGCAATTCAAGCACCTCAGTCTCGCGAGAAGTAAGTGGGGAGTTATGGTTTCTCTGGAATGAACCTACCACCATCCTTGCAATCTTACTGCTCATGGGCGAGCCTCCCGATTGCACCTCGTCAATAGCGTCTAACAGACGTGAATGATTGGCATTTTTTGTGATGTATCCTGAGGCTCCTGCACATAGGGCCTGAAAAACCATTTCACTATCCTCATGTACCGTAATCACTATTATATGTATCTCAGGGCTATTTTTTTTAATTCTTTGTATGCCTTCTATCCCGCTCATTCCGGGAAGATCCAGATCCATAAGAATTACATCAGGCAAATCTTTTTCAAGATTTTTTATGGCTGGCTCACAAGCCCCATAGGCCCCAACAACAGTATGATTACTCATGCTGCTTATCAGTAATTGCAAACCATCTCGTACTATATCATTATCCTCTACAATTTCGATTCTATTTTTCATTTCTCTTTCATCATTCATTTTGCAAAGGGGGGTAGATAAGAATTAAACCATGTACTTTCAATCACCCAATCTTAGGGATTTTTTTCATTTTATAAAATTACTATTTTATAATTAACCATATAATCTTTTAGGCGGTTGGTGAAATATTTTGAATATATCGCTCATTTATACATTCTTTGGAAGAATAGTTTGCGATATTTTATTACACCAAATTATTTGAGTAACGAGTGGGGTTACCTCATTTTATTCAATGGTGATTGTTATAAATGCGAATATATATTAAAGAATTATCAGAATTGATAGAATATCCCTGCGTTTGGGGTAAATAAAAGTGAAGCGTTGAAGTGTTATAGGTCTGTAAAACAGCTTACTGTATCAGTTTTGAGTTTTAGGGCCTTGTCAATTTAGCGTTAAAAATCCCCCCAATTAAGGGATTTACAGGGATTGATATTTTAGCCACCTTTGCTCGCAGTTAAGGGTTAGAAATCTTCCCACCGTCTGTGGAATCCTCTTCATATCCTCTTCATCGGTCGGGAAGATTTTTTCTTTTTATTACTACGAGCAATCCTTTTATACTTCCTTTAAGATTCAT
>JAUUZS010000125.1 GCA_030589835.1 Cyclobacteriaceae bacterium | reverse complement strand
TATGAAGTAGCAAAGCTGATCACATCGAGAGAGGAATTACTGTCAAGAGAAGGGTATTTTAAAAGCCATGAGGATTTGCTCGAATACGTTGATGAACTCGAAACGATCTACAAAGATCCTTCCCGAAAAGACCTGCGATGGAAATTGGCAATAGATGATGACGTTCTTTCGGATGATATAAGGGAATTGGAATTTGCGAATTGGATAAATTTCAGAGTCATCGCTAAACCAAAGTAGAGGATTTAGGTTCTGGGTTCTGGCATCTAGCTTCTAGCCTCTAGTCTCAGGTTTTAAATACCATAACAAAAAGAAAAACAAATACAATATGGCAGCATTAATAGAAAAGGGTGAATATCGCAGTTGGCAAATCAAAATTTTTTCAGCTACATGGCTTGCGTATGTAGGCTATTATTTTGCACGAAAAGCATTTTTCGTAGTAAAAAGTGATTTGGCGGACACCCTTGGATTGAACGCAATTGACCTGGCACATTTAGGTACGGCATACCTTGTGTCCTATATGGTAGGGCAATACTCCAGCGCTTATTTTGGCCGCAAACTTGGCCCCAAATATTTGCTCATATTGGGGATGGGGATATCTTTGGTTTGTAATATTGTTTTTGGTTTTTCAAATAGTTATTGGACGATCATATTATTTTTGAGTCTGAATGGTTTGGCCCAGGGTACCGGATGGCCCGGTTGCATAGGAAGTCTTGCCTATTGGTTCAAAAGAAAGCAGCGTGGAAGTATCCTTGGTATCTGGTCTACTTGCTATCAGGTAGGTTCCGTTGTCGCCACCTCTTTTGCAGCATACATGCTTGGCAATTATGGATGGAGGTGGTCATTTTTTGGAGCGTCAATGATTTTGATGGTGATCTGGGCAATCGTCCTTTTTCTCCACCCAAACCGTCCTGAAGATGTGGGCTTAAAGCCTTTGGATGATGAAGATGAGCAGGAGTCTAAATCAGATGACAAAGCAGAAAAAAATGACCTTGGATGGACGAGAGAAGTTGTTTTTACGATTGTCACCATGGGCTTTATTTATTTTGGAATTAAATTCCTGAGATATGCCCTGTGGAGCTGGGTGCCGTTTTTATTAAATAACAACTTCGGTCTGGCCGGTGATGATGCAGGATATTTATCTACCGTTTTCGATATTTTCGGTTTTGCAGGAGTGATCTTCGCCGGATTTGCCTCAGACAAATTGTTTAAAGGGAGAAGGTCATTTCTTTCTTTTCTAATGCTCTTCCTCATGGCCTTATCTTTTGTGCTCATGTACACCATGGGATCAACAAGCCTCTTGTACTTCACCATTTCAATGGGCCTGGCCGGCTTTATGCTCTATGGGCCGGACTCACTAATTTCAGGTGTTGGTGCGATAGATGTAGGCACCAAGCGGGGTGCGCTAGTGGCTGCCGGGATCATCAATGGCACCGGATCGATCGGCCCAATTTTTCAGGAGGAAATTATTGGATGGATGTATGTGAATTATAATCAAGAACTGACGCCTATATTCTTTTTGTTGGTGGTTGTTGCCTCTTTCACGGCATTGTTAACACTTGTTCTTTGGTTAAGATCCAAAAAGAGTGTCGTGAAGTTGTAATAGCATTCGTTTCAGTCATCACTACTGTTAAAGTTTGGATAAGAGAAGAAAAAATTGCCATGAAGGTATAAAATGATTTTAGACTTATCCAACCTTCATTAGAACTTTCCGGGAGTGAGATTTTCCGTCTTTCAATGCTTATGTTTTACCTTTCTATTATGGATCAATTCTTCATTTGATCCTATAGGAGAAATGGAAATTATTTTTTTAGATTTGTCTTTATGAAGAAAGTTCAAATCGTATTATTCATCATCTTATTGAGTATGTCCGCTTGCCTCAAGCAAATGCTCATCCCGTTCGATCAATTTTTTAGTGATGCCAGTTTACGTATTGATTATTTCCACACCGGGAATGCAAAAACTGAAAAAGTAGAAATTGATCAAACCTACCGCTATGAAAGCTGGGCTGGTAGTGTGAACAATTTGATCGATCGATTGAATTATGGAGCATATTATTATAAAATATACGATCAGCAATCCGGTGATCTCATTTACTCAAAAGGATTTGACAGTTATTTCAAGGAATACCAGCTTAGTACGCCGGCCATTGAAGGGGAGGTAAAACGATTTCATGAATCAGCCATTATCCCATTCCCCAAGGCCCCGATCATATTTGCCTTAGAAAAAAGGGAGGCTACTGGAGTTATTAAGGAAATATTTAGAAAAGAAATAGACCCTAAGGAAGCAAGGGCGACAAA
Source organism: Cyclobacteriaceae bacterium (assembly GCA_030589835.1). The sequence goes on along the minus strand of JAUUZS010000125.1, from coordinate 7,010 downwards.
GATTGATCCCAATATCCGGATATACACAAGTCTCGATAATGGGAATGCTAAGCTGAAAGCAGATATTGCCATAATCGGGGAAGGCTATACTGCTGATGAAGACGAGAAATTTCAGGAAGACCTGAAGCGTTTTACGGAAATATTTTTTAGGGCAGATCCTTGCAGATTAAACAAAGACAAATTTAATATTCGTGGAGTATTAAAGCCATCGCAGGATAGTGGAATAGACGAGCCCAGGGCAGGAATTGATAAAAAAACAGCCGTGAATGCTTCATTCAATACCATGGGCTCAGAACGATATGTACTGACAGAAGACAACAAAGCGCTCCGGGATATTGCAGGTCATGTGCCCTATGATGCCCTGTACATTATGGTCAACCATCAACGTTATGGAGGGGGCGGAATTTACAATTTTTACTGTGTCTTTACTTCCGATAACATCAATAGTGATTACCTCATGGTACACGAATTTGGGCATTCATTTTTCGGATTGGCTGATGAGTATTACACCTCATCAACCTCCTACACTGATTTTTACACACCGGAGTATGAACTGGCAGAACCAAATATTACCGCCCTGAAGGATCCGAAGCAGATCAAGTGGAAACACCTGCTTACTGAGGGGATAGCGTTGCCTACACAATGGCCCAAGCAAACCTTCGACAGTTTGGATTTGAAATGGCAATCAAGGCGCGCAGAAATGAATAATGCCATTTTCAGCCTTCAGAAGAATGGGGCAGGTCGGGAAAAAGTGAATCAGGCAATCGTAGCGTATAACCAACAAAGTGAACAAAGAAATAGCGAGGTTCAGGAATACCTGGAAAATAGTGGCTTAGTGAATACAGTGGGAGTATTTGAAGGCGCAGGATATGCATCTACCGGGCTTTATCGTTCATCGGTTAATTGTATTATGTTTACGAGAACGGATTATTTTTGCCCTGTTTGCCAGGATGCTATGCAAAAGGTGATTGATACCTATTCGGAATAAAAAAAGGCTGCTAACTGGTTAGTATCTAAGTTAAAATATTCTTGCTTTATTTGGCAAAAGTTTGGAGTGAACTAAAGTTTAAAGTGCCTAAAGTTGAGAGGAATTCTTTAACTTTAGGCCTGCCTTGCCGGTAGGCAGGCACTTTAAATACTTGAAACTCTAGGCACTTTTCTGGCTTGTCCAGGTTAGGAATGCAAGAAATCTATTGTTAACTATGACAGTTACCTAAATTGACTACACAAAAACTAAAATTAATACACATGAAAAACGTAATCTTCAGTGCTCTTATTGTCATCCTTTTTGCGGCATGCGATTCTAAGAAATCAGAAAAAACGACTACACTTCCACGTATTGCTATTGCAGGGATTGCCATAGAATCAAGTACTTTTTCGCCAGCACTTACCCACGAAGAAGCTTTTCATACCCGTACGGGTGATGATGTTTTTAACTACTATCCGTTTTTATCTCCCGACTCGCTAAATCGCAGTAGGGCGAATTGGTTCCCCACCTTACGTGGTCATGCACTGCCCGGAGGTACAGTCACCAGGGAGGCATATGAATCATTGGTTACAAAAACCCTTGATATGCTCAAAGCAAACCTTCCATATGACGGCTTGTTTTTTGATATTCACGGAGCCATGAGTGTGGTGGGGCTTGATGATCCGGAAGGTGATTTTATCGTCAGAATTCGTGAGGTAATTGGCAAGAAAACCATTATTTCTACCTCAATGGATTTACATGGTAATGTCACTAAACGCCTAGCCCAACATACGGATCTGATTACCTGCTACCGGATGGCTCCTCATGAAGATGCGATAGAATCGAAAAAACGAGCGTTAGTTAATCTATTAGATCGCATAGAAAATGGCAAAGGAAAACCTGCCTACAAGGCGTGGATTCCTGTGCCTATATTGTTGCCCGGGGAAAAGACAAGTACACGAGTTGAACCTGGAAAGCGTTTGTATGCGCAGGTCGCACCAGCTGCTAATCAGGAAGGCATCATCGATGCAGCCATTTGGATTGGATACGCATGGGCCGACGAGCCTCGAAACCATGCCGTAGTAATGGTGACGGGAGATGATAAGGATAAAGTAACCACCACTGCAGAGCAACTGGCAAAGAGTTTTTGGGATGTGAGAAATGAATTTGAGTTTATTGCCCCAACAGCTTCCCTTAGCGAAAGCCTGGATATGGCCATTGCCAGTGACAAGCATCCTTTCATAATCAGTGATATGGGCGATAATCCTACTGCCGGTGGAGCAGGGGATGTCACCTGGACATTAACAGAAATACTTGCACGTCCTGAATTTAAATCAGCAAACGGACCTTCACTTATTTACGCATCTATACCGGGTCCCGAATTTGTAGCAAAAGCGATTGAAGCAGGAGTTGGAGGAAAAATTAGTGCAACGGCCGGTGCAGCCGTTGACGCCCGCTTTGCACCCCCGATACTGCTATCCGGAATGGTAGAAGCGATCGAGCATGGGGACAGGCATGCAGAAACCGAAGTGGTAGTGAAGGTTGGAAGCGTACACGTTATTGTAACAAAAAAGCGCAAGCCCTATCACCGTGAGGGTGATTTTACCCGATTAGGATTGAATCCCAGGGAAACGGATATTGTCGTAGTGAAAATCGGATATTTGGTGCCGGAGCTTTACAACATGAGGGCGGATTGGATCATGGCACAAACTCCCGGTGGTGTAGACCAGGATTTGGAGCGTCTCGATTATAAGCGGATAATTAGGCCAATGTTCCCGTTGGATAAAGACATGAAAGATCCTGATCTTACCGCTCAATTTGTGCCGTTGTCGGATAAGTGATTTCAAAAGTTAAAAGCTGAAGGTTAAAGGCAGAAAACGAAAGCGTGATGGCGATAGATGATGGTGAACTAATTTCCTTGTTTAGAGTAGAATGTTATAAAAAACGTAAAAGCGGCAAGATTTCAGTAGTGCGGTCGGATATTTCTATCCGAAATAAAACGATGTCGGGAGAATGCACTGTGGAGCATATAATGGTCGGGTAGAAACATATTAGAGCTTGTATGGCCTCTGTTACCTGGGTAACGAAAACAATTACCAAGGGGATGACCGTAGCACTAATTTTAATTCGATTTATTCTATTGGTTTAGTATATAAAAAAGTATGCGGTATCCGTGTAAACAAATTTTGATGTTTAATAAATAATTCAGCGTGACTAAAAAACTGATTCGAAAATCACACAGGTACTTAGGTTTATTTTTAGGTATTCAATTCATATTATGGACCGTTAGCGGATTGTATTTTAGTTGGACCAATATTGATGAAATCCACGGAGATCATTTTAAGGCATTGGATTACGAGACAAATCATTTCACCAATTTGATTGATTTGAGTCACCTGAATATTGAAAAAGGCATCCAAAAAATTGAACTTAGAGACATTAACGAAATACCCCATTATTGGATAAATAATGAGTTGCTTTTTAATGCGCGTACTGGTGAAAAAAAGACAGGCATTAGTGAGCTTGACGCTTTGCAAATTGCAAAGAAGCAAATAAAATCATCACTTCAGGTCAAGGATGTTGAGCTTATTACACAGACCGGTAATCATCATGAATACCGGGGGAGAACCTTGCCTGCCTATGTCATTAGCTTTCTTCATAAAGATCATGTAAAAGCGTACGTGTCACAAGCAGATGGAAAATTTCAGACTGTGAGACACCGCAATTGGAGATGGTTTGATTTTTTATGGATGACTCATACCATGGATTATATCGGTAGGGATGATTTCAATACGCTCGTACTTAGGATTTTTTCGCTTATGGGATTGATCACCGTACTCAGTGGTTTTATATTATGGCTAAATTCATCGCCTACATTAAGGAAAGTTTTCAGATAGAGGCATAAAAACAATTATCAAAGGTGCTTCATAAAGTCGAACAGTCTTCCTTTTGATTACAATGAAAAGATAAATTTATGGACTCAGGAAAAGTAATTTCACGTGCTGTCGGATAATGCTATCCGACAAAAAATAAGAGTGTGGAAAAGGAACTGATTCGGAATTAATTATAAAGATGTAAGACCTGACAACACTTAAATAAAAACGTTCCTGCTATCACGGGAACTACTTTTTATTTTGAGCTGCCTTATCCTACCTTCATCCACCCGTCACATTGGCGTCAATCATTTTAATTCAATAAAAAAACAATTAGCTTAGCGTAGGCCTAATGGGGAATCAGTAATTGCTGATTCCTATAAGATGGGTTTAATATAACTTCGGTATAACTTCGGCCAAATTTTTAAATATACCAACAATGGAAATCAAAGACCTTGAAAAGAAATCAAACATCGGACAAGACAAGAAATTAATAAATAAATATGTTTATTTCGATAAGCTGATAAACGAATTGAAAAAAAGAGAAATGCCTTCAGAAATAGCTAATTCAGTTAACCAATATATTGAAGGGATTAACTCATTTTCTGGTTTAAATAAGGATTTATTAAAGCATATCCGTAAATCACAATCTGATATCCTGAAATTGATAGAAAAAGAACTGAAAATTGTACCCAAAAATCTTTATCGTAGTAGATTGATGGCTATCGGAATGTCTGCTTTTGGAATCCCCTTTGGGGTAGCGTTTGGAGTTAGCTTAGATAATATGGCATTATTAGCAATAGGGTTACCAATCGGAATGGTAGTTGGAATGGCTATAGGTGCAGGAATGGACAAAAAAGCAGATGAGGAAGGAAGACAGCTTGACTTGGAACTTAAATAGTAAGCCACCAATAAAATATATCGCATTTGGCAGATAGTGCTAATAATTGGGAGTATATCAACAAATAAACATAGTTTTTGCTCAATAATTGGAACTCTGAAATACCAAGCGCATCATTAAGGTTGTATGACACGAAGCATAAACCACGAATACACACATGGGCACGAGAAAAGTAATTTTGTACATCAGCATGAGTCTTGATGGATTTATAGCAACTAAAGATGACGACCTTTCATGGCTTTCCGTTGTGGAGAAAGAAGGTGAAGACTATGGATATGAGAATTTTAATAAAACCATAGATACATATATTGTGGGTAGGGTGACCTATGATACGATACTTAAACTAACAGGCGGCGTTTTTCCGCAAGCGGATCGATTTGAGTGCTATGTAATTACTAGCCAGGCAAGAGAAATTGAAAATGGAGTAACGTTTTACAATGGGGATATTGAAAATTTAATTAGCAAACTGAAAAGCAAGGAAGGAAAAAATATCTATTGCGATGGAGGTGGACAAATCGCTAAACTTCTGATGCAAAAAAATCTAATTGATGAATATATCATTTCAATAATCCCTATTATTTTAGGTGATGGCAAACGGCTGTTTTTAGGAGAGACTCCCGAAATTAAGCTTAAAGTACTTTCTTCCAAAAAATATGATACGGGTTTAGTTCAATTACATTATAAAAAGGAATAAAATGATATATGAAAGAAATGCCAGCCTGGCCACGCTTTTTAATGTATTGCTCTTACTTGTTTTCGTTTCTTGCGGAGAAGATAAAAAAAGGACTGAAATTACGACCGGAACACTTGAGCACAATGGACTCAGTAGATCGTATATTTATTATGCTCCAGATAATCTGCCTGAAGAGGCACCCTTAGTGGTTGTATTGCATGGATTTACCAGTAGTGCTAATAAAATTATGGAGTATTCTGAAATGAATGCCCTCGCTAAAGAAAAGAAATTTGCCGTCGTTTATCCTCAGGGAACCATGGATGCAGATTCGAATACCTTTTGGAATGTGGGCTATGATTTTCATGCTGATATTACGACTGACGATGTGGGTTATATTGTAGAATTGGTCAAAAATATGCAGGAAAAGTATGCCCTTTCTGCGACCAATACCTTCCTTACCGGAATGTCGAATGGAGGAGAGATGTGCTATTTATTGGCATGCAAACACCCTGAAGTGTTCAGCGCGACGGCCCCGGTTGCCGGAATGATGCTTCAGCCCTTTTTTACCGATTGTAATTTGACCAATCCAATTCCTGTATTTGCCATTTTTGGCACAAATGATGACGTCACCAATTTTACCGGAGACCCGAACAATGAGGATGGTTGGGGGGCATATCCGGGCATTCCTTTCACTATACATTATTGGGCCGAAGCAATACATTATACATCAGCCCAAACGGACACGTTGCCAGATATAAATAAAAACGACAGCAGTTTCGTTGTACGTGAAGCATATTTGAATGAACAAAATGGAAATGAAGTGCTGTTTTATAAGGTGATCAATGGCAAACATGACTGGCCCGGGGCTCGGGGAAATATGGACATACAAGCAAGCAAAGAAATATGGAGATTTTTTGAAAAATATAAACAATAATATACCTCGCGAAATATACAAATGACGAAAGCTAGAATTGCGACCCATGGTGCTGTTAAATTTTAAAAATGAATCTGAAAATAGAACCAGCCGAATTAAGCCATGAATCCAGGCTTATTGAACTTTATAAGGGGATATCGAAAATTCCTGATGGAATAATTCGCAAGCGAGATGAAATTACCAGGGAATATATTTCGGGTTTTTTGAGCGATTCAATGGATCGCGGACTTATATTAGTTGGACTTTTAGATCATAATATAGTTGGCGAAATTCACGCCTACACACCGAATATTTATGCCTTCCAGCACATTTTGACTGATTTAACTGTCGTCGTTGATCCGGACTACCACGGAAAAGGAATTGGAAGAACGTTATTCGAGCAATTTCTAAAAACTGTAAAAGCAGATTTCCGTCACATTTTAAGGATTGAATTATATGTACGGGAACAGAACCACCGAAATGTGGGATTTTATAAAAGTCTTGGTTTTATAAATGAAGGAAGACAAAAAAATAAAATATTCAGTTCTAAATCTAAGTTCGAAACTCCACTGCACATGGTATGGTTTAATCCGAATTATATGACGGATAGACCCTAAAACAATTGGGAATTGAAGCCACTAAGGTGGGATGTCACTTTGCCCATTACTAAAGTCAGCATGTTT
>JAUUZS010000039.1 GCA_030589835.1 Cyclobacteriaceae bacterium | reverse complement strand
CGAGGACATTTACAGGATTTCCCTTTCCAACGAAGCGAAGCCAGATCCTGTTGTTCTGGTTCAGGGAAAAGTGATTAATTCCATTACCCATGAACCCATCGAGGCAGACATTTATTATGAGCGTCTATCGCTCAAAACAGAAGATGGTATAGCCATCTCAAATCCTCTAAATGGCAAATACAAAATTGTACTTCCTGTAGGCGGCAAATACAAATTTTACGCCTGGGCACAAGGATATAGCTCTGTTGACCAAATAGCAGATTTTTCTGATGCGCATGAATATAAAGAAATCACACGAAATCTCCTTCTCACCCCAATAAATGCCGGAAAAAGTGTTCCATAAAATATTTATGGCCAGACTCTGAATAGTTAATTCAATTCCATCATTTTCACTTTTTTTTATTAATCACGGAATAATATCCTTAGTTTTCAAAATTCTAAAAATAATACTAAATTCATAGTAGTTATAAATTATTAATTGACACAAATTATTGCCCTCAATGATCATACAAGCTATTGTCAACATCGCCGAGATCTGTGTACAACATGGAATTGAACAAGCCGTAATTTGCCCAGGATCAAGAAGCGCCCCAATAACCCTTGCTTTTGCAAGACACCCTAAAATCAAAACATTTGTAATACCTGACGAACGTTCTGCCGGCTTTATAGCACTTGGATTATCTCAGTCCAGCCGCAAACCTGTGGTGATTGTATGCACTTCGGGAACAGCTACAGCCAACTTATACCCATCAATTATAGAAGCTTTCTATCAACAAGCTCCTCTTTTGATATTGACTGCTGACCGGCCACCGGAATGGGTGGATCAACAAGACGGGCAAACCATCAGGCAACAAAATATCTTCCATAACCATGTGCTGGCATCATATCAATTCCCGGTATCTTTTGATCATGATGAAGCAATTTGGCACGCAGAAAAAATGACTTCCGAAGCCATTATAAACACTTCAGGGTCTACCGCAGGCCCGGTACACATCAACATTCCAATCAGAGAACCTTTTTATCCATCAACAGATGAGAAATTTACTTATTCCAGTACCATCAAAATAATAAAGTCCCCAAAAATAGGAATGGAGCCGGGCGAAAGGTGGTGTAATAAGCTGACCAAAGAACTTAATAATTATAATAAAATACTTGTTGTGGTTGGCCAAACCAGGATTTCGGAAGAACTGAGCAGCTATCTCCATCAGGCACAAAAAAATTTGAAATGGGTTATTCTTGGCGATATCACATCCAATATTAGTTCGCTCGATCATTCCATAAGCAAACACGATATTGTTCTGAAAGATAAAATGGATTTAATAAATCTCAAGCCAGACCTTCTCCTTTCTTTTGGTCAGGGGGTATTATCGAAAAGCCTTAAAACATTTTTGAGGAAAAATCCACCTGCAGAGCATTGGCATATATCCGAAAATGAGGCGGTCATCGATCCCTTCAAATCTTTAACCAGAAAGGTGAAATTAAATGCAGAAGTATTCTGGAAAATAATATCCGAAAGCTCCCTGGATTTGCATGAAGCGCAAAGCAACTATTTCAACCATTGGTATGAAAAGGATATGCAAGCAAAGGTTTTCTTAGATGAACTTTTATGGCAGGACAGTTTGAGTGAATTTCATGTGGTGAAAGAAATTATTAAAAAACTTCCCAATCAAAGTAGCCTGCACCTTGCAAACAGCATGCCCGTGAGGTATGCGAATTTTGTGGGTATAGAGCACACAAAGGATATTCGGGTTTGGGCAAACCGGGGCACAAGTGGCATAGACGGATGCACCAGTACTGCGGTAGGCCATGCTATAAACGATAAAATGTTACACACCCTGATCACTGGAGATATGGCATTTTTCTATGACCGAAACGCATTTTGGCATAGCCATCTTCCATCAAATTTTAGAGTGGTGGTTCTGAACAATCACGGAGGCGGGATATTCAGGCAAATCGATGGGCCTAAGCAATTGAAGGAATTGGAAGAATTCTTTGAAACCAAACAAAAACTAAATACTGCAAACACAGCGCGCAATTTTGGTTTGAAGTATTTCAAGGTAAACATGATTGAGGCCTTGCCTGGATTTTTAGAGCAATTCTTTGATGAAAATGCAGGCCCTTCGATACTTGAGGTTGAGACCGATCCAAAAACTAACCAAAAGCTTTTTGAAGGTTTCAAACAAAAATCTGTACAGCTATGGGATTAAAACCTCATGGGAAGATTCAAAAATCAAATTTTTACCGATCCGCAAAATTAACTTAGATCTTTGGAGTCCTTTATATTAAATAGAAAATCATTGCTTTTTCAGGATGTACTGGAAGAAAAGATAAATCTTAACGATAAATCTGAATTTGAATTAGAGACCCTTGCATTTATTAGGCAATGGCTTTCAGGTCAAATGAATTTTCAGTTTCAGACTTCTGGTTCCACAGGAAAACCAAAGAAAATCAAGTTTACAAAAAGCCAACTACAAAAAAGTGCACATCGGAGCATTGCTGAATTTCACTTAAGGTCGGGAGAAACAAGTTTAGCATGCTTGAATACCGCTTTTGTCGCAGGTATAATGATGCTTGTCAGAGCGCTGGAAGGCCAACTCAAACTGATCATAGAAACACCATCGGCCAATCCTCTTGCTCATATTGACAATGGATTACCAATAGATTTTTGCGCCCTTACCCCATATCAGGTAAAAGCCATTTTGGACGAAACGCCATTAGAGCTCACTAAAATAAAAACACTTTTAATCGGTGGCGCTGAACTTAATCCTTCGTTAGAAAATCAGTTACAAAAAGTAAAAACCAAGGTATATCACAGCTATGCCATGACAGAAACCCTTACTCACGTAGCGTTAAGAAAGGTAAACGGCAAAACAAAATCAGATATTTACCATGCTTTACAAGGAGTTTCATTTTCGCAAGACAATCGCTCTTGTCTCATTATTCAAGATCAGGTATTGGGAATTGATCATTTAATCACAAATGATATCGTGAATCTCATTGATAATAAATCTTTTAAATGGATCGGGAGATACGATAATGTGGTGAATTCGGGAGGGATAAAAATTCAGGTGGAGAAGCTGGAAGAAAAAATCCGGATTATACTTGATGATCTTGGCATCGACAATTTTACTTGCCTTTTATCCATACCGGATAAAAAACTCAACAACAAACTTATTTTGCTGATCGAGCAAAGCGACTTGCATATACAGGAAAAAAAAATATTGGTTGCGCTGAAAAACAGTCTGCCCTTATACCATAATCCAAAAGCCATAATGCAAGTTGCTGAATTATACTTCACAAAATCCGGCAAAATGGATAGAAAAAGAAATTCAGAAATCTATCTTCGCAATTCAAACTTGTTAAAAAAATGAAACACCTCAAAACAAACAACATCATCACAATTGAATACAACACAGGGTCAATTCCGCCTCCTTTTTGCCACAAATATAAAATTGCCGTTTCAAAAGATGATCGGGATAAATACCATATTGATCTCAATCTTGAGTATTATGACAGGGACGAAATTACGGAAGAGGAAATATTTGACGAAGGATTTACCCTGGATGATGATTACATTTGGAAAGGTGACCTTCCAAAGGTTTGGGGGCAGGAGATTGAAAATAAGATTAAATCAACCAACTGGAGGAAAAAACCATCCCGTAGCAACGATGGGTCTGATCTTATAATACGAGTGGTTCAAGACAATCAATCAGAGATTTTGCAACCCGCCTCAAGTAGGATCTGGGAAATCTTTGCTCAGGAAATTATACAGGCAGTTTTTGAATTAAGTAAAAAAGAAGCTCCGCTTCAGATCAATTTTATTTCCGGGAGTGCTATAAATCAAAATCTCAAAATCGATTTCACCTTCTCCTTTGCGAATCGAAGTGTGCTGAGGGATTCCCCTCAAAATGGCAAAAAACATATCGACTGGCTTGAAGGTCAAAAATTATTAAAATACATTTTTGCGATTGACTATTTGCCTGAAAACGGCTTTGAAAAAATCCCTTCCGCCGTAAGCAACTACATCAATCCCGGTGATGGTTTGTGGTACAAATTAGCACCGGCAGCAAATTCCAGAGAAGATGACATTTTCCAAATAAACCGATTGATTGAAACGCTAAAAGGCGAGTAAGACAAGTTTAAAAAATCGTATGTCCAAGAGTTGGAATTATTAATTTTTTTACCTGGAAACAAACAAGCACCAAATTACTTGTCCTTCAACTTAATCACCTCATGCTGTAGGTCCAACACAATATTTGACAGCTTTTGCAGGGTGAATTCATCATTACTTTCAGGATCTGGAAAATCCAGGCTAATATATGCTTTCGCCTGCCATATTTCTACAATATCCTTGCCCTTGACATCATAGGCATCATATTGTTTGTTATCCGAAGTAAGACGAAACAACTCAGGTTTGTCAGCATATTTAAGGATTCTTTTATACACCACCCCTTCATCTCCGGTTACCAGTATATAGGTTTTGCCATTTTTGAGCTCTGTACTACTTTCTACATATTGCCCAATCACAATTGTTCCGCTCCGCAGAGGGAGCATTGAATCCCCACTAATCTCAAAGGCCCGATAGGTACCATTTTCGGGCAAGACAGGCAATTGGAATTTTGGCAATTCCTCGATATACTCCGGATCAGCATACCCGTTCAAATATCCTGCTGCGGCCTTTTGTGGCACCAGCTCTATATTTTCCCTGTCATTTTTATCTACGGTAATTGCCAATACACGCAAGTCATTTTTGGCATTTCCCTTTTCAGGCATCGCACCAACTATTTCGGTCAAATCTGTTCCGATAAGCTGGTCTACTGATAAATTAAAAATCTCAGCAAATTTTAACAGGTTGCTGATTCTCGGATCGGCTCGCCCCTCCTCATATGCGCCGAGCAAGGACCTTTTTATTCCAATTTGCTGGGCCATCTGCTCCTGAGTGAGATTTATATTCTTTCTTAAAAATTTCAGATTATCACTTATCAGACTCATTTCCTTTTAATTGTGCTGGGTTTAGACCTATTTTTTATTACTCTATTTCTTTAATTATACCTATGTATGGTATTGATACCTTGAATATTAAATTCTATATATAATCCTATTAAGCTTTAAATAGTACAAAATCGTCCATTTGCGGCTTAACTTTTTTTATCGAAAACAAATTCTGCTGATAATAATTATTAATGTCGCCAACATTACTCAATTTGGTCTTTATTTCTCTCACGACTTCTACTAAAGCCTTATTTCCATCCATCAAGGCATAACCATAAAAGTCTTCTTTCAACAATCCGTTTGTATAAAACTTCACCTGGTATTTTCCTGATTTCAGCATTTTTCTCTCAATTTTCAACTGCAACCCCTCATATCTTTCACTGTAATGTCCCTGCATTTTTGTCACCATTTTATCGCCAAAACTTACTTTCATTTTTATTTATTACTATTTATATTAGTATCTTTACGCATAAATTTAGCAAAAAGAGATTTATATGCAAAATAAAACTAAAATATTTAGCTAATTAATTTATATGATCAGCAATGACGAGAGATCGATACTACACATGGACCTGGATGCATTTTTTGTGTCGGTGGAGTGCTTGCGTGATAGCAGGCTCAAAAACAAGCCGCTGGTCATAGGAGGCAAAAGCGATCGCGGTGTTGTTGCAGCCTGTAGCTATGAGGTAAGAAAATTCGGCGTACACTCTGCGATGCCCATGAAGTTGGCCCTGCAATTATGCCCCGATGCCATCGTGATCTCTGGCGATGCCGAAGCCTACAGCAGGCATTCAAAAATCGTCACAGAAATCATCCGCGAGAAAGCCCCACTATTCGAAAAATCTTCCATCGATGAATTCTACCTGGACCTAAGCGGTATGGACAAGTTTTTTGGCTGCTACAAATGGTCGACAGAGTTGCGGCAAAAGATCATGACAGAAACCCACCTCCCCATCTCTATGGGGCTATCGATCAATAAGCTGGTATCAAAAGTTGCTACCGGCGAAAGCAAGCCCAACGGCCAGAAACAAATAGAATGCGGCGATGAAGAAGCCTTCCTTGCCCCACTTTCTATCCGAAAAATCCCTATGATAGGAAAAAAGACTGCTGATTTTTTTTATGAAATGGGCATCACTAAGGTGAAAACGCTTCGCGAAATGCCGGTCGGAATGCTAGAGGCTACCTTTGGCAAAAATGGGCGTATCATCTGGAATAAAGCCCACGGCATCGACAACAGCCCCGTAGTGCCCTTTGTGGAGCGGAAGTCTATATCAACCGAAAGTACCTTCGAGACAGACAGCATCGATGTGAAAAAGATGAAAGCCATGCTCACAGCGATGATCGAGAAGCTGGCATTCAAGCTGAGAAGTGAAAAAAAACTATGCTCCTGTATCGCTGTAAAAATCCGCTATTCAGATTTTGAAACCACAAGTAAGCAACTGCACATCCCATACACCTCGTCAGACAAAGTGCTGATCGGCAAGGCTCTGGGACTCTTCGACAAATTGTACACGAGGCGTGTCCTGATACGGCTGATTGGAATACGCCTGAGCAAGCTGGCTCACGGAAATTATCAGATCAACCTATTTGAAGACACCCGGGAAGAGATCAATCTCTTTGAGGCCACGGATTGGATAAAAACCAAATATGGAGCAGGAGCACTTATGCGGGCATCGACCCTGGACACCGGATCGAGAATACGGCATGACTTCAATGCGTTTTCAGGATGATTTTTTGAGATACTGGGGACTAGGTGCTGGGTTCTGGGAGCTGGGGAAAACAAAAAAAATCGAGCTTCGGGCTTCGAGCCTAAAGAAACCAAATGTAATTATTTGCGGTAAAAATAATTTACTAACTTTGCCGCTGATTTAAACAAAAAAAATTGATGAAAGAAGCAATAATCAAAACAAACAAAGGCGACATGAAGGTGGAATTCTATGAGAAGGACGCCCCAAAGACAGTAGAAAACTTTACAAAACTTGCTAAAGACGGATACTACAACAACCTCACCTGGCATAGGGTAATCCCAAATTTCGTGATTCAGGGTGGATGCCCAAAAGGTGACGGAACAGGTGGCCCAGGTTATACTATCGATTGTGAGTTGGACGGAGAAAACCAGTATCACGATAAAGGTGTGCTATCGATGGCCCATGCAGGACGGAATACAGGCGGATCCCAGTTTTTCGTTTGCCACAGCAGGGAAAACACCAGCCATCTGGATAAAAACCACACCGTTTTTGGAAAGGTAACAGAAGGGTTAGATGTACTGGACGCCATTCAACAAGGCGATTCAATAGATGCTATTGAAGTAACAGAATCCTAAGCCAGAAATAATATGGATAAAAAAAGGCATCTCAACTTGAGATGCCTTTTTTTTATAATACCCTGAAAAAATCTATTGCTCTTTATTTTCTTTCCATGACGATTCAGACTCTGCCCGGTCCAGCAAAATTTGAAGATTTTTCTTAGTGGTTTCCTGCTCTGCAGTTAAATCAACGTTTGGTGACTGCTCATCAATATCCTGTACGAAATGGAAAAAACTTCCGTCCTGATAAAGCTTGTAAGCGTCTGTAGTTGCGAAACGGTTCCTGCTCTTACTGGCATTGCCCCACATCGGATCGTAATGGATTAATGTGCTGTTTTTCCTTCCTGTAAAATCACCTTTCAAGACAGGCAAAAAGCTCTGCCCATCCAATATTTCATCAGAAACATCTACTTGAATGATTTCGGCCAGAGTTGGATAGAAATCATTGAAATCAACTAATCCGGCGTAGTCCCCAGTTTTTTGAATTCCATCCGGCCAGCTCACTACGAAAGGCACATGTACGCCTCGCTGTGTAGTATAGGATTTTCCTCCCGGGTAGGGCCCATTTACAGTCTGTGTAGTAATGGCTATATTGGTGCCGTTATCTGCTGTGAAAATTAAAATCGTATTCTGGTCGATCCCGTGCTCAATAAGCTTTTGTTCTATTTTACCCACGATCTTATCGGTATAATCTACCATGTCTATGAAGAATTTCGGATCCTTTATATTTCGTGTTTCAAGGGATTTCCACTCGGGTGAGTCAGGTGTAGGAACAAACGGATTGTGTACCAAAACCATCGGATAGTACACAAAGAATGGCTCGTCGGCATGCTTATCAATAAATTCACAAATGAAATCGGCAAACACATCCGGCCCGTACTTATCTTCAAGACCTTCCATTTCTTTTCCATTTTTGGTAATCAATGGATCTGCAAATCTTTCCCCGTCCTTCTTTGGCCGATCCAACTGCCATAAGCAATATTCATCAAATCCAAAATGATTTGGTCGGGTTACATCATCATAACCTGGCAGCTCAAAGCTCAACCCGTTCAGTTGCCATTTTCCGCTGATGGCGGTTTTATATCCCGCCTCTTTCATCAAATTGCCAATGGTCTTCTGATTTGGGTTCAGGTATCCAAAATATTCATAATTTCTATAGTTATGCTTTCCCGTCATCAGCTTTACCCTCGATGGGGTGCATAGCGGTTGTGAAAACACATTCGTGAATCGCATACCTGATTTGCTCAGGCGATCCAGATTGGGGGTAAGATATGCTGTTGCCCCATTAATAGCAAGGCACTCACTCCCCATATCATCGGCCATAATTAAAATTACGTTGGGCTTTTCGGTCTTTTCAACCTTTTCTCCGCATGATGCCAAAAGGCTAATAAGTCCAAGAAAAAAAAACTTTTTCATATCATTTTCAATTAAATAGTTGGGTGACTACTACTTTACTAAAATAACAAAAATTTGATTAAATAATACAGCATTAAATAAATTAGGGGATATAGAAAAATAGAAAAAGTATAGCGCATGGTCCCGATAAAATGTGGGTCTTTGGCTGTTTTTTTGACCATATAATCGACAGTTGATTTAGGGATAAAAGCCAATATACGCCATAGCGTCAGCCATGTATTTGACAGCAACTGTAGAAATGGGTTTATTTTATCTGATTTTTCCTCAAAAGCGGCTCCTTTCTCCAGCGAATCTACCAAAGTCTGATCGGCTTGCAATTGCTTTTGCAAGTCTCTCTTATACACTCTGCGCTCTAAAAATGATTTTAAAACATGATCGTAATCTTCTTCACTTTCAAAATGCAACATTTTTGATTTAATGCCATCAGAAAGCTTTTCAGTAATTCCTACAATCGCTTCTTCTTGATCATGAAGGTAAGTTTCTTTAAAATCAGCTACCTTTATTGGCTTCCCGAAACTAATCAAGGTTCTACCTGAAGGCAAAAAATGCGATTCATAATGTATACCAATAGGCACAACCTGAACATTTAACTTGAAATCTGTAACAGCTTCGGCCATAAAAGCAATTCTGGCAAATCCTTTCTTCAAAGGCCTGATTTTATACTTTAAACTGTGGCTTCCTTCAGGAAAAATCCCTACTGCGCCGCGTCTCAAAAGAATATCTCTCGCCGCCTCAAAAATTACCTGATTCATTTTTACGCTATCATACCCATCCCTGATTCTATACACAGGAAGTATCTTGGCTCCTCGCAAAAATTTATCGGCAAATTTATTATTAAAAATATCCGCCCTTGCCAGGAAATGAGGATTTCTCCATGACACGACGCTCAAAAGCATAGGATCCATCAAGGCATTCTGGTGATTAATTGCAAATATTACCGAGCCTTTGGCAGGAATATTTTCTCTTCCTACTACACGCAGCTTTCTGAAATACAGGTGGCTGGCGATAAATACATAAATTTTTAGTGGATAATAATATAGGTTCCCTAATGTTACAATCATTTCACTTTTACTGCTGCTGATTTTGTTAATTTGGCTTCTCTGTACACAAAAAATTGCGATATGGCAAAACCCGATATAATATGCCATATTCCCCACCATCCGGCGATCAGCGCCATAGCACCGTAACCATCAAAAAATGAAAAAATAATCACCAAACCAAGTGCGGAATTCTGGATCCCTGTTTCTATTGTTATGGACCTTGAATCCGGCTTGCTTAATTTCATTATTCTGCTAAAAATATAACCGACTGACAAAGCCAAAGCATTATGCGCAAGCACCAAAGCAATTATATATTGATAGTACTCCAAAAACAAACTATAATTACTTGCGAAAGCCAGAACAGTGAGTAGAATAAGGATCAGAAATGAAATGTATTTAATCACTTTTTTAATCTTCTTTGTGGCTACCGGGAATTTCTCCTGAATCAGAACCCCTCCTATCAGCGGGAGAACAATTATAAAAAAAACCGTTTGAGCCATCTCCAGGAAACTGATATTCACTTTTGTTAATATACCTGAAGTATTGTCCAGCATACCTCCCCAGAATTCAAAGTTTAATGGGGTGAACACCACTGCCAACAAGGATGCTGCTATGGTCAGGCTAATCGACAAGGCGACATTAGCTTTGCCAATGGAAGAGAAAAAGTTAGAAAGATTCCCTCCCGGGCAAGCTGCGATCAATATCATCCCCAAAGCCAGTCCTGGCAAGGGATTTACGATCCAGACAAGCAGGAAGGTAAAGAATGGGAGTAACACAAATTGGGAAATAATACCTGTCAGGACAGGTTTCGGACTTTTGACCTAATTATTAATTTTTTGCTTAGTTAATCAAAGGGCTACGCCAAACATAATTACTGCAATGGCAAAATTAAGGGCCAGGGTTGTATCATCGCTCCAATTCAACTTCACACCTTCGAGTGGATCTCTTTCCATGATTAGTAGGTTTTAGCTACCAATATACTACTTTTTGAGCATTATCAAGGAGTTTGATTTCCACGAATAAAAAAAGTGGTTTTATTTAAACCCAAACAGGAAGAGGTACATAATGCAAAATATCCGGCGCTCCCCAGGCTTCATTTTTCATTTCATACCTTCGATTCTCACTGACACAGCGCATTGCAAACCATCCTCGTCAGGCGGGTGGTCTCTTGCATTTCTTCCTCGTTTCTGCTGTCTCTCAAATGAGGACTAGAGGGGCACGAGGGGATTTTATAGTTTCAATGATTGGGGATCTTTGTGAGTTTTCCAAAAACGAACAAGATATATCGATGATCTTTTGACTTGATAAAAAAAGTATGATTTGCTTCCGGACCACAGCTCTTCTTATGGATTTATAGTCGCAGAAAGGATAGAGCTCTGGATCGATTTTCAATAGATCCAAGATAGATTCAACATCCTCAATAAATGAAGATGCGGACTTTTCAGACCATTCCTCTATTAAATATTCAATATTCTTATCGTAATCCAGCTTAGCATCATCCGACCATATAATTTCCATGAAATTATATGAAAAGCTTGGGATATTTCTCCTTTGTGGATTGCATTACTGATTCATGAGTTTGAACCTTACCTTCGGAAATGGATTTTAGACCTTGATCAATATATGATTTTTCTTCAGAGGTAAGTGAGGCATTAACTTTTTCTTGATTGGATATTTGGAGAGATTTGAATTGCCTAATAATTCGGTCATCATTTATTCCTGCAATCCATTCTATTAAACTCAGTTTATCAGCTTGAATATCCATTTATAGTATATTACTGTTATTCAAAATTAATGATTTTTAACTATCCCTTATCACTCTTTTTAAAAAAAACGCTTGTTGTCAAGACTTTATACTCATTTCAAATTTTCCTTTCTTCTCCAACTCTTCCTTAGAGCCCTTCTTCCATCAGCATCCCTTTCTGATGACGGTGGTCAGGTTCAGGCTTTGCAGGTGTATGATTTTACCATCTCCTTTTTAACTACTTCCCAGAATTACTCACAAAAGCAATGCGTTTGCTATCAGGAGACCAGGAAGGGACATTTATGGTTCCCTGACCGCCATACAGATAGGCGATCACTTTTGATTGCCCACCGTCTGCTGGCATCAGGTTTAAGGTCACACGTTTATAGGATGGATGACCATCTACCGGTATTGTCTCCGGGAAACTGATATACACCATCCATTTCCCGTCAGGGGAAATATGTGGAAACCAGTCATTGTACTGATCAAAGGTGAGCTGTTCGTTTTCTGTTCCGTCAGGCTTCATGCGCCAAATCTGCATTGTCCCGGACTGACTTCCATTATAATAAATGTATTTGCCATCCGGCGAATATTCCGGTCCATCTACATGACCATAATCGAAGGTGGTAACGGGGATTTCCTTTCCATCTTTGATGGATGCTTTGTAAATGTTGTAAGGTTCATCTTCACTGCGCTTGGCAACATATGCTACCTCCTTATTATTCGGGTTCCAGCCATGCCAATAAGATGGAGTCAGTGCTGTAATACGCTTTGGCTCTCCTCCTTCGAGGGGCAGCACATAAATCGCCGAGCTCTCCCCTTCCTTGCTGCTGCTAATTGCGAGTAATTTTCCGTCAAAGGAAATACCGTGATCATTGTTGTTTCGCTTGACATTGCCTGTATTGATCTTGTTGATTTCACCTCCTTCTACAGGAATGGTGTAAATCGATCCATCCATATTAAACAGCAGTTTATCGCCATCCGGCATCCAATTAGGGGCTTCAAACCTCCCGTCTGATTCGTAAATGACCTTTCTTTTACCATTAAAAACATTCATGGTCTCCATTCTGCAACCAAGGAATCCACTGTCATAAGGATTATATCCTTCAGCCTCCGGCTGATCGATGCGCACATTCCATATTTTTGCTTCTTCGATCACATCAGCATTGTGCGCACACACATACAATCCGGCCAACACTTCCGGCTTCATATCCTCCATGATTTTTGAACCTATCAGCTGCAGTGGCTCTCCCCGGTGTGCGGCCCGCATAATCACCTTTTTTCCTTTACGCTCTAACTGAAGCACAGAATAATTGGTTTTGGGGCCACGAATCTCATCTTGCGGATCGCGCATGTATGCGCCACGCAATGACCGCCATTGAAGTGATGAAAGTCCATCACCATGAACGACAGCACTGATATGAGAAGCCTTTTCATCTAAGGATTCACGGATCATCCAGCCATATTTCCGATGTGCATCTACGCCGTCTCCTACAAATTCAAAGTTGGCGGTAAGGATGAAATCTCCTTTTAGTGAATTATATGCATAATGAAATTCATCACGCTCGAACCAAATATTATAGCCCGCTCCTTTTATGGTATATATCTGGCTTAAAGGATCATAAGTGGTTGCGCCTTGCTTTGCCGGATTACCCACATCGCTTGATTGATTGAAGATACCAACGGGATTGTTTTGCCCAAATGTGATGGTGAAAGCGCACATAATGAATACTAATAATATTGAAAAGATTTTCATGACTTTAAATAGATGCAAGTGTGAAATAAAATTTTTATTGAGTTAATCGGTTGTTCTTCTGAAATAATTAAGGAATTGATACGAAATTACTAGCCGTTCCTGCTTCTCCTCCCTCCAGCCAGCGAGGCGTGGAAAAAGAAAAAATAAATTCGCCTATTCCTCAACTTATATCATAACAATTCCTAAGGGCGAAGATGTTTATCTCATTCAAACAATACTAATATAAAATCAATTTTTTTTCATCCGATAACTTAAGTTCTATGCCCTGTAACAGTTGATCCCCTTTATGTTTTTTTACTACTCCACCGGCAATATCTGCAAGTTGGTAATCTCCCTCTTTTTTAATCGTAAACCATTCTGGAAATTGATTGATACGAGGCCAGTCAACAGGCAAATTCATATTATCTTTGAAACGCTGCTTATCAAGATAGAGCTTTCCTGTCCATGGAAGGTTGGATTCTATCGTGATCAGTAAAGAATCTCCTTTTTGTTCTGCGCCTAATAGCAGGTCCTTTCG
>JAUUZS010000096.1 GCA_030589835.1 Cyclobacteriaceae bacterium | reverse complement strand
TCCAATTGGTACTTTCATTTTTTTCCTGATATCCAAATATATCCCCTTCAACACGATAATTATACAGTGACCCGCCTAAAAATAATTTGACCTTTTTTCCACTTACAATATTGGCATTGAGCTCTGCCCCGATCGATTGTGTGTTCACCGAATTTGTAAAACTTCTGATCAACACATTCTCTTCCTGATAAACTGTATTGACACGGAACACCGCATTTTCTGTGCCCCGATAAAAGCCAATCAGTGATATATTTTGATTTCCAATATTCTTATCATAGGTCATTTCCAGGTTGGAGATATATTCAGGCTCTAAGGCAGGATCGCCAACCGCATATACTTCGTAATGCCTTCTATAAAGAAAGGGTGCCATATTTTTTGTTGGCGGGCGATTGATGCGTCTACTCGCAGCGAATAGCAAGCCATCATGATCTGATATTGCCCAGTTGAGGTGGATATTGGGAAACCAATTAAGCTGATTCACTTCATACCTTGATTCTGCCGGCCTATCAAAAATATTAAAATAGTTCGTGTTTGACATATCCAATGTCTGATCGGTATATTCGAGTCGTAACCCCAATGCAAATTCCAATTTTTCGGAGTTCCCGGAATAATCCACATAACCTGCATAGACGCCCCGAAACAAATCGATAGAATTTTCGAGATCTGTGTAGCTGCCCCATTCATTGCTTTCTACATTAAAGGTATCGTAAGAAAAGGAGCCTTCCTGGCTTAAAATCTGGGGTTGCAAGCCAAATGCAAGTGTGTGCCCATTTTTGAGGTTTCTATCATAATCCAATGAGATTCTAAAACCATCCAGTGGAGTATCATCCTCTTGCTTAAAATGTTTTTCGAGTTCCCCGATAGTTTCGGAGGGCTTATCATAGGCATAATTTTTATTGTCCAGTGCTCGGGTCAAAGAGGAACGCTCATACAATACTGAAGCTGAAAGGCTTGAGAGGTCATCGAATTTGATCTTGTAATCAATATTTACCGATTGAAAAACTCCATACCTATTATCAGTATTCGGATTGTAAATCCATGTATTATCAACGGGAATTCCATCGATGGAATTTTTATCAACATCGCCATAAAAATTGTTATATACATAGAAGGCCGACCGCCCTTCGTTTCGTTTTGCATAATATAATGCTGCCGACAAAACAGATCGGTCCGAAAAATTATAATCAGCACCATAATTTGCTGAATAATTTTCATACCATTCGGGGCGTTCACCACTTGCTACCATATGATAGTATGCACCATTGTCCTGAAGTATCCTGGCATCGCCGACCCTGTCGCCATTCACATTTTTCATATTATAGTAATACCCCCCATAAAAAGTGAATTTATTTTTTAAATAAGTATAATTCAATCCCCCTCCATAGCGATTATCATTCATACTATAACCGCTTAAAGGATCGTTTAAGTGCCCCCATGGAGCGCCGCCGACCACTGCGTTGGTTCTGAGCGACAAACCCTCCATCAACGTTTTTTTCGTAACTACGTTAATAATTCCTCCTTTTCCCTGGGCATCATACCTTGCAGTAGGCACCGTAATCACTTCGATATTTTCTATTGCATCTGCTGAAAGCTGAGCCAGCAATACGGAAGGCTCTAATTGAGTTGGCTTTCCATTCAGGTAAACCATAAATTCGGTGGTACCGCGCAGTGACACATTTCCATCAGGGCCAACAGAAACCGAAGGGAGCTTATTGAGCAAATCCACTGCTGTTCCTCCTTTGGCTGTTTCAAAATCATCTGCTTTATATGTTCTTCTATCAAGATCAGTTGAGACGGCATTCGACAATCCCTGTATTTCTACTCCTTCAAGGTTTATGACAGATTGCACCAAAGACAATGCCCCCAATTGCACATGGGGATTTTGGAGATTTAGCACTATAGAACTCAGTGTATCAGTATCATACCCCATAAAAGATATGATTAGATTATAATTTCCATAAGGAATCTTTTTGAAATCAAACTTTCCGTTTTCGTCAGAAACGACGCCTGTAACAGCGTTCAGATTTTCTTGCTGAAATAGAGCGATGGCGGCAAAAGGTACTTTTTCCTTGCTATTGCTATCGATAACCTCCCCGGAGATGATTCCTTTTTGTGCAAGGCTTGTATTACTTAACGTAAAAATAAATAAGGCAATAAGGCCCCAATATTGGTTAATAATTTTCATTCGGTTTATATTCGGTTCCTACGTTTTGCTTACCCTTAGTGGTAAACCAACTTCAAAATTAATCAGATCAATTTGTTTATAATAATATTTGATTCGGAATTGCTATCCTTCGACACAAATACATTGTCGGTAATAATATAGCAACCGGAATTCTATGTATTCTGAGCTTTAATGGCTGCTCCGATTGCGGTAGCAAATTCAGCATTTTCAGGCACAAGGAAATTTATTTGGTACAATTTTCCGACACCATCCACCACTTTTCGAATCAAGGGTAAAATGGACAATTTACCGGTTAATACAATATCATTTACATGCTCAGCTC
The DNA here is from genome assembly GCA_030589835.1 of Cyclobacteriaceae bacterium. Next base: position 7,795 of record JAUUZS010000096.1, on the reverse strand, counting down.
TCGCAGCCGAAATTCCCAAAAGAGCTATGGTCTGACCAACTAAATTAATTATTGCCATCGCAATATCGCTACTGTTGGCCTCATCGGACACTTTACCGAAATTTGATGCTGTGGCAGATTCCGGTAAATTCACCAGTGATCCTCCCGCTATATCCCCAACTGTTAAATCGACCATATCCAATCGGCCTTTCGATGCTTTATCCATCAGGGTATGAATGGAGCTAATATTTAAAAGTTTGCGTGAAAGCCCCACCATGGTTCCTCCGCCAACGCCACTACCGCCCCAGTGCCGGATCATATCTTTGCGCACGTTGACCAGTGCAGTGCCTGTTCCCATACTTATCACCAAGGCCTCGGTCAATCCGGAAAGATAAGATCCTGCGGTACCGATGGAATCGAACTCATCGATTTTTTTTACCGGGATACCAAGTAATTGATTCCGGATCTGAGTGGAACCAACGCCAGTTGCCGCAATCAACCTAATATCAGATAGAGGTAAATCCATCATTTCGACAAACTTACCCAAAGCCCCGGCAGCAGAGGTAATAGGATCATCAGCTTTCACCGAAATCGGGTTACATATTTTTCCATCCTTCAACCCAACAATATCTGTGGTTGTGCCGCCAATATCAATTCCTATAATCATGCTATTAATAAATATGACACTTAAATATATAGATTTATTGGTTTTAAAATTCAGTTTTAAAATATAATGTCAATCCTTCGCCAACTTTCCTTTGGTTAGTTTTTATTCAAGTAAAAATCCCGGAAATAGGTGGAAATTCCCATCATCAATTCTTATTAAAAAATAGTATACCTTTTAAAGAATAAGCTATTTTTGCTTAATATTGTTTAAAGAATTTATTGACAATTAGATTTTTATTATGGAATTCCAAAACCTTGAAAAATTAATAGCAAAAACTGCTTCGCAAAAAAATCTGGATAAGACCCTGATCATCGAAGATCTTGCTGATATATTGAAAATTAAATATGGCATATCCATCCTGGAAAAAGAACGGGAACTTATTGATGAAGTAAAGAATAAAATCATCACAAAACTCTATAATTCAGAAGATCAAATTGTCAATTCGGATGACGATTTGCCAAAAGTGTATAAATTGGATTTGCTTGAAAATGATTATATAGACTTCGCAATGGAAGAGCTCCAAGCTGAGGGCTTGGTAAAAGTCACAAAAAAATCCATTAACTTAACAAAAGAGGGGATAATGAAATTCAAAGAATTCTATGGTGAAATTTAGTGAATATTAAAAAAGTGAAGGCCTACTTTCAGGAGTAGGCCTTCACTTTTTTAATATAATGCATTAGTAGTCTGAAATCCCCCTAATAGACCTCTTTCATTTCTATTTCTGCCATTGCCTTTTCCCGTGATATCTTTTGCTCATCATATTTTTTTAGCAGTGACATTTCAGTGGATATCTCCAACATTTTTGGGACGTTGCAATCACGACAGCTTTCAATCTTTATTTCCAGCAATATTTTCTCATCGTCATTCACCGAGCGAATTGTCCTCCCATAATCCAACATAAATGCCTTGATATCTTCTTTGAACTTCGGATACAAACTACTATCATCCGATTCATCGGTGCCGGAATCCATTTGCCACGTTTGGCCTTGAGAATAGAATTGCACCTTGCTTTTCGCATTGCTGGCTGTGGAAGCTTTGATATGAAAAACTACTCCAAATCCTTCCAACACTTCATACCTGGGCTTTCCTTCACAATAAAAGGTTTCAGACAAATCGAAACTGTAATAGCGATCAAAAATACTGGCAAACATCTCAAGATCAGGAACTTTACGTTGAGGATCATTCCTTTTGACCGTGACACGTTTATCAAACTCATTGCGATTAATTTTACCCATTTTATACGCTTTCACATCCTTGCGAAGCACTTCAACAGAAAGGCCTGCCTTATGACTATTTTCGCTTTCCTGTGTACCAACACCACTCCAAATATATACCAGCTCATCGTAAGGTGATTTTTGCTTGATCATTATCTTTTCGTCAGGTTGGAGCTGTCCGATCAAATCTGCGTAATCGGCCAGGAAAGTAAACATAATTTCTTCCCAGTCAATTTCGCTTGTCGTACCGGAACTGACATACACCTCTCGCATTGCCCTGGTCTTAGTCCTTGCCGCAACACCGGGCTGCCGCATTTGACTTCGTTGTGCCTTCCTTGCGGCAATTTCGGCCCGACTAATTGCTTCTGAAGTCTCTTGTTCAATTTTCTCCTGCTTCTTTTTTTCCTGCTTAAGCTTTTTCTTTTCTTTTTCTATTAATTTCTTTTCCTGTTCGATTAGTTCCTTTTGCTGTTCAATAAGCTCCTTTTGGATGTCTATATCTACATCCATATCCAAATCAAAATCAAAATCAGCAAGAGCAGGCACTTCAGGAAAAGCAATTATGGTCTTCGGCCCTGAATGAAAATACACTAAATGCTCGGGGATATTAAAAATGACGCCATAATCTTTAATATAACTCGCCTCAATAGAAGATCCTCCAAAAAAACTGTCTGATCCTGATTTAATCAATGTGCTAAGAATATTTTTAGCAATCTCCAGATCACGGTTCATTCTTTTTTCATCCATCTCCTGCCCTGTTCTAAACCCAAAAAATATGGGTACTATCAATAAAATTAATATCTTTTTCATTTTATTATCTTTTAGTATTTTTTTCTATTTCCGTTCAGGTACTACATGTCAATTAACAGCACCTGATTTAGCTACTTAATTATGTTAATTTTTTGGCGGGTTTGTACTCGACAAAATGCTGGCGATTAGCTGGTCGGTTTCCATCTTCTGATTGTTCTGACTCTGCTTTAGGTCAATCAAACTATTCCTAATCATCGTTAAATCATCACTGCGCTGCTCTTGCATAAAATCATTGAACTGGGTAAGCATCGTTTTGAAATATACCTGCTGTCGATCATTCGTAAGTTTTAAATATTCACTCATCAATTCACTATTTTTATTTTCCGCCACTGCGAAAAATTCCTGAAGGTCCTCTTTTGTTACTACGCCTTTCTCATTCGCATTTAATGCCGCTGTTAACGAGCTTTCCAAAGCGATAAATTTGTTATCATAAGAGGTTTCTGATTCGGATAACCTAGTTGCCAGTAATGTATTATTTTGATCCAACGCATTGCGAACAAGTGCTTTAACCTCTTCTTCTGCCAAATAATTCTCCTGATGGTTCTGAATTTGATTTCCATAAGCCATCAATAATCCCTGATCATTTATCGAAATCGAAAAATTTGTGAGATACCCAAGCAGCAGGAGAAATATCAGTGAGGCAGCAACCGCTGTAATGGGTCGAAATACCAATACTCTTTTTCTTCCTTTCGAAGCGAACCAGCTTGATGACCGGCTTCTTCCCCAGGTCGAAAATGGCTCCATCACCTCTTTATCTGTCAACTTATCTAGCTTTTGGCGGACAGAGCTCAACTCCTCAAATTCTTTTCGAAGATCGGGGTTTTCAGAAAGTTGTTGCTCAAATTCCTTCCGCTCACCTGCTGTCATCTCTTCATAGAGATAATCCATCAATTCTTTGCTAAATTCTTGAGTTTCCATCTTTAACTATCGATTTTATAATTCAACTCACTTTTTTCTAATAATTTTCTTAATGCCTTCAACCCATAATACAATCTCGACTTTGCTGTATTCTCTGAAATATTCAGCGTTTCAGCAATTTCTCTGAATTTCATACCTTCATATTCCTTCATAATTACTACTGTTTTTTGCTCTTCAGGCAATGTTCTTAACAATTCAGCAAGTAATTCTTCCTTCTCTTTTTTTTGATACTCAAGCTCCGGATTTCCGTATTTCGATTCGAAATGACTGGCTTCCTCACTCACGAAAATCGAATACCAGTGCTTCTTTTTTTGACGTCTGTCTTCTTCTCTGCAATTATTTAACGCAATGGTATATAACCAATACTTAAATCTATCTGCGTCTTTGAGCCGATCTATTTTTTTATAGACAATGATGAACGTAAGTTGCGTTACTTCCATTGCCAGATCATGATCTGCAAAATATTTCAAGGAGAAATTGTAGATTCGTTTAAACCACAAGCCAACAAGTTTTCCGTAGGCATGCTCATCACCTTTTCGGGATTTCTCAATAAGACTTTTGCTATGGTATAAAGCTATATTTTCGAGGACCTCAGCCATTCTATTTTCAATGTTCTACTCTAAGGATGCATAGCAAGGTAAAAAAGTTTTAAGGCAGAGTGAAAATTTTCAATTTACAATTGAAAAAAAACTCACAAAACATGAAAATGATCTGAACGTCTATCGATGATAAAAAGGAGTATATTTTGATTATAATCCCAGTAACATGATTGCAAGGCCGGAAAAACAAATCGTGCCTCCAGCGATTGCGTGTGTGTATCTTTCCAATTTGCCTAACTTGGCTGTGCCGATGCCCCAGGTAGAAAGCACCACAACAGACATCATGGTCGCTACTGTGGTAAGTGAAAATACGCCAACAACGACAAACATTCCCACCAGACTGCTATTTGCTGCGGGGTACATCAGTATTGGTATGAGAGATTCACACGGGCCAAGCACAAATATGGTAAACAATATCCATGGTGTGATGTCTTTGGCTTTAGATTTTTGGTCATGCACGTGAGCGTGCCCTGAAGTATGCGTATGTTGGTGCTCATGAACCAATCCATCTCCATGAATATGGATATGACTGTGTTTTTTGTTTTTATAGGCTTTATGCAGACCCCAAACAAAATAAGCAAAGCCAAATCCGATCAACAGCCAGGCTGCAATCGTACCTCTATATGCTTCCAGCATTTCCAATTTCAGCAATTCAGCGCCCAAATACACCCCCAACAAACCAAGAACTACAGAACTCAACACATGCCCACCTCCACAAAGAAAAGTAATCCATGAAGTTTTGGCCAGCGACCATTTCCGAACTTTAGCCATCATTATAAAAGGCAAATAATGGTCAGGGCCAAGGAGGGTATGTATAAAACCAATTGAGGCGGCTGTCCAGCTCAATACTAAAATTTCGGAATTGAACACTTGCTGAAATTTAAAAAATTGATGTCAACACTTAATTATCTATGAATACAAATTTACACATTTAAGCTGAAAAATTAAGAGGATTATTATTGAATATTCTTTTGAGAAGAAAATCCCTGTCCCAGGTAATCAGTTCATGTAAATAAAATATAAACCCTATCGATAAAAGATAGATTTTTGGCAATGACCAGGAACCTTATGAGAGATTACATTTTACAATGAATAGTAAAATCCGGTATTTTTCATTAAATTGAAACCAACGGAAATTGACACCCAATTTTATGTTTTGATACCTTAAATTCCTAACATTATGAAAAACTTAGTCCATACACTCCTCTCCATTTTATTCCTTATTACCTTCGTCATCTCCTGCGGGCCAAATAATCAAGTAAAAATCGGAATCAGCCTCGGCCCATTGCATGAGCGATGGGAAAAAGACAGGGATTATTTAGTGGATAACCTGGAAAATAAAGGAGCAAAAGTAATCGTAAAAGAAGCCAACAATAACGAAGCCTTACAAAAAGAACAATTTCTTGACCTGGTAAAATCAGAAGTTGATGTCATTATCATAATTGCCCTCAACAGCGAAGCTGCAGGAGCATTAGTTCAGGTAGCTAAAAAAAATGGGGTGAAAGTCATTGCCTATGACCGGCTCATAAAAAATTGTGACCTCGATTATTACGTTTCTTTTGACAACATAAAGGTTGGTGAATTGCAGGCAGATTACCTCACCCGCCTTTCTCCAAAAGGCAATTACGCCATTCTTGGTGGGGATCCTAAAGATTATAATTCCGTTTTTTTAAGACTTGGTCAAATGAATGTATTGCAACCCTTAATCACCAGAAAAGACATTAACATCGTGCTTGATGTGAATGTTGAAAAATGGGATCCAGATGTGGCCTATACCCTTGTCAATGATTATCTGAATAAATCCACCGACCTGGATGCGATCATTTCTTCTAATGACATGATATCGAAGGGGGTATGCAAAGCATTAACAGAACACAATCTTTGCGGTGAAATATTGGTGTCTGGCCAGGATGCAGAAACAGATGCCTGCAAACGCATTGTGCAGGGAAAGCAGACTATGACGGTTTACAAGTATATTGAAACGTTGACGAATGCCACCACCAATATTGCCCTTTCTCTTGCTGATAATGGATCGCTACCTTATTCTCAAACTACGATTAACAACGGCAAAATCATGGTTCCTTCACTTCAGTTAACTAACATGATTCAGGTTACTAAGGAAAATATGCGCATGACCGTAATTGCTGATGGATACCTTGATGAAAAGGTAGTATTTGAAGGGCTCTAAAAAAAAGAGGTTGCCATCACTGGCAGCCTCTTTTTTTTACTAAAATTTAATTCATCACATATTTGCAAAGAAATCATTTCCTTTATCATCAACAATGATAAAGGCTGGGAAGTTGACCACTTCTATTTTTCTCACAGCTTCCATTCCCAGCTCTTCGAAATCGACTACTTCTACCGATTTAATGCTCTCTTTAGCCAAAATCGCTGCCGGGCCACCTATGGAACCAAGGTAGAAACCTCTGTGCTTACTGCAAGAATCTGTCACCTGCTGCGATCTGTTTCCTTTTGCTAGCATGACCATCGATCCACCAACGGCCTGAAATGCTCCTACATAGGAATCCATTCTTCCTGCAGTGGTAGGCCCAAAGCTTCCTGATGGCATTCCCTCTGGAGTTTTGGCTGGTCCGGCATAATATACCGGGTGCTTTTTGAAGTATTCCGGCATGGGTTTGCCCTCATCCAGCATTTGTTTAATTCTTGCATGGGCAATGTCCCTGGCGACAATCAAGGTACCGTACAGGCTTAACCTGGTTTTAATTGGATGTTTTGAGAGTTCTTTCAGAATGCTTTCCATAGGTTGATTCAAATCGATCTCGACCGCCTTTTGCAACTGTGGTTCAACTTTTGGAAGGAACCTGGCAGGATTCCGCTCCATTTCTTCAAGGAATATCCCATCTTCATTGATCTTTGCCTTTATGTTTCTGTCTGCACTACAGCTCACTCCTATTCCAACCGGACACGAAGCAGCATGCCTCGGCAATCGAATTACGCGCACATCATGCGTTAGGTACTTACCGCCAAATTGTGCGCCTATCAGGCTTTCCTGACATATGCGCTGAACTTTTTCCTCCCATTCCAAATCACGAAATGCTTGTCCGCCATCATTACCTTTGGTTGGTAAATTATCAAGATTTCCTGTAGAAGCCTCTTTTACAGTCTTTAAAGTAACCTCAGCAGAAGTACCGCCGATCACTAATGCCAGATGGTAAGGTGGGCAAGCCGCCGTACCAAGGTCTTTAAGTTTCTCCGCAACGAATTTTGTAAGATTTTCTTCAGTCAACAAGGCTTTGGTCTGCTGATAAAGGAAGGTTTTATTGGCTGATCCGCCCCCTTTTGCCATAAACAAAAATTCATAGGCATTTCCTGGTTTGGAATAAATGTCGATCTGAGCGGGAAGATTGGTTCCAGTATTTTTTTCTTCCGTCATGGTATAAGGAACAACCTGTGAATACCTGAGGTTTTTGGTTTTATAGGTTTCATAAATGCCTTTCGACAAATGCGCGGCATCTTCAACGCCTGTCCACACATTTTCGCCTTTTTTACCAATCACAATAGCTGTTCCTGTATCCTGGCAAGTTGGTAAAAGACCTTCAGAAGATACTACCTGATTTTTGATCAGGGTATGTGCGACAAAGCGATCG
>JAUUZS010000410.1 GCA_030589835.1 Cyclobacteriaceae bacterium | reverse complement strand
TTTTACAAACTATTTCAATACGTTAGCAGGGACAGATCAATTGAAAAAGCAGATTGAAAGTGGTATGTCGGAGAAGGAGATCAGAGCTTCGTGGCAAGATGATCTTGAAAAGTATAAACTGCTTAGAAATAAATATTTGTTGTATCAAGATAAAAAATAGGGTATAAAGTGAAAGATTTAAGCATCATATTTATGGGCACACCGGAGTTTGCTGTCGAAAGCTTGAAAAAGCTTGTTGTAGGTAAATTCAATGTAGTGGCGGTGGTTACAGCTCCAGACAAACCAAAAGGCCGAGGCCAGAAATTGTCCATTTCGCCGGTGAAGGAATATGCACTATTGCAAAATATAGCAGTACTGCAACCTACGAATTTGAAGTCTGAAGAATTTAACAAGGAACTCAAAAGTTATCGTGCCAACCTCCAGGTAGTAGTGGCATTCAGAATGCTGCCGGAGGTAGTTTGGTCGATGCCGGAATTCGGAACCTTTAACCTGCATGCCTCCTTGCTTCCGCAATATCGAGGTGCTGCACCCATCAATTGGGTTATTATGAATGGAGAGACAGAGACCGGTGTCACCACATTTTTCATCAAACATGAAATCGATACCGGAAGTATTATCCTGCAGGATCGTGAACCGATTTTTGAAAACGATAATGTCGGTACCCTTTATGAAAGGTTGATGGAAAAAGGAGGTGATCTGGTGGTGAAAACGGTAGCACAAATTAGAGATGATTCATATTCACTAGCTATTCAGGACGAGCATGCAGATTTAAAAGCTGCTCCCAAACTTTTCAAGGAAAATTGTGAAATTGACTGGTCTCAATCTTCAAAAAAAGTGTATGATTTTGTACGTGGTTTATCTCCGTACCCCGCTGCTTGGGCAGAAATAGGAGGTAAGACGTTTAAAGTGTTTGAATGTGAGATAATTCAGAAATCTATTGAGGGAGAGCCTGGAGCTTTTGAAACCGATGATAAGTTGCTTTTTGTAAAAACCGGTGACGGGGCAATCAAGATTACAGATCTTCAGCTTCAGGGAAAGAAAAGAATGAAAACCGAGGATTTTCTTAGAGGTAATAAAATATGATTATAATAATAATGGCTGCGAAGGCCCTTAACAATGTAATAGGAAAGGACAATAATTTGATCTGGCATTTACCTGCTGACCTCAAATTTTTCAAGCAAACCACCCTAGGGCATACCTTGATAATGGGTAGAAAAACATTTGAATCCCTTGGAAATCCACTGCCCAAAAGAGAATCATGGATTATAACCAGAAATAGTAACTATTCTGCCGAAGGGGTTACGACCTTTCAAAGTCTGGACAGCGCCATTGCACAGGCAGAAAAAAAAGGATTGGACACCGTTTTTATTCTTGGTGGAGGTGAAATCTACAGCCAATCCATAAATCTTGCAGATAAATTAATTATTACTGAAGTACACGAAGAATTTGAAGGCGATACCTGGTTCCCGGAAATTGATATGCAGGTGTGGCAAGAAACTCAACGGGAAGAGCATAAAGCCGATGAAAAAAATAACTATAATTTTGCCTTTGTGCAATACGAAAGAAAGAAATAGGAAATGACAAAACTTACAAATAAAATAATTTGGATTACAGGCGCTTCATCGGGAATAGGTGAGCAATTGGCATATCAACTGGCAGAAAGGGGAAATAAGCTGATCCTTTCCGCAAGAAGAAAAGAAGTACTCGAGAAGGTAAAATCAAACTGTGCTGAGGCTGCTCAGGAAAATATACATGTATTGCCAATTGATTTGGCCAATATAGCATCACTTGATGAGGTTGCGGATACTGCATTAAAAATTTACGGAAATATTGAGGTTTTGATTAATAACGGAGGGATAAGTCAGCGCTCATTGGTTAATGAAACCTCCTTTGAGGTTGATCAGCGTTTGATGAACGTCAATTATTTTTCGGCGGTAAAGCTCACTAAAAAGGTGTTGCCTGGCATGATAAAAAACAATAGTGGTCATATACTCATTACTAGCAGTTTGGTAGGAAAATTTGGGTCGCCATTCAGGTCAGCGTATGCAGCATCTAAACATGCCTTGCATGGGTTTTATGAGGCCCTTGCTGCAGAAGTATGGGAAAACAACATATTTACCACCATATTTTGTGGAGGCTACATCAAAACCAATATCTCGCTCAATGCCATAACCGGGGACGGATCTGCCCATAACCAGATGGATCAAAATCAGGCCGGTGGCAAAACCGCTGAGGATGCTGCGATAGCAATGATTAAGGCCGTAGAGGGAAATAAAAGAGAACTATATTTTGGTGGCAAAGAGGTGATGGGCGTGTATTTAAAAAGATTTGCGCCTAAGTTATTGGCCAAAGTAGTACGTAATATGACCATCACGCAGCAAAAGCAGTAGTAATCCCTGAGCCGAACGATGAGGTTACCAATTGATAATTAAGATAATAAAACTATATTGCTCATACGCTATTAATATTTTTTAGATTTTTAAGAATCACAAACTGACTTGATGAATAAAGGGTTGCTTTTTTATTTATTACTAATTCTTGGTTTTAGCCAAAATATTGCCGCCCAAACTGTAGTGAATTCTTTAGGAGATCCGGTTAAAAAAATCCACGCAGACCTTATCGTTATCAAGCTAAAAGCACCAATTAACTCGGCTGCCCGGGTTTCATTTTCTCATGAAACCCAGCTACAAAAAATAGAAGGTCTGGTGGATTATGAAGGGCATTATCAGGTTTTTGATAAAAAATCACTTTCAAATACCCGTTTATCTTCCTCAAGTCTTCAAAACATTTATAAAATCAAACTGAAGAAAGGGTCAAATATTTGGCGTGAAATAGCAAAGCTTCAACATTTGGATTTCATAGAATATGCAGAGCCATTATTTCTAAATGAATTCCTTTTTATCCCGAACGACCCTCAGGCAAACCCAACGAATGGGCAACAGACCTATCTGACGGTGATCAAAGCATACGAAGGATGGCAAATAGAGCGATCTGACTCTTCTATTGTCATCGGAATTATTGATTCAGGTGTGAATATGAATCATGAGGATTTAGGGAATATCGCATTTAACTATGCCGATACCATCAACGGCGTGGATGATGATGGTGACGGTTATATTGATAATTTTTACGGTTGGGATTTGGCCAATAATGACAATGATCCAACCGCAGACGGGCATCCTCATGGATCCAAGGTTACAGGAATGAGTTCGGCAACTACCAATAACGGGATTGGTATGGCCGGTACAGGATTTAAAAGCAAATATCTTCCGGTGAAGATTGCAGAAACAAATTCTCAAAATTTCACCCATGGATATGAAGGTATTATTTATGCCGCAGACCACGGATGCAAGGTCATTAATCTATCGTGGGGCGGGGCAGGAAATTTTTCGAATTATGGACAGGATATCATTAATTATGCCGTTTTGGAAAGGGATGTGGTAGTCGTCGCTGCCGCTGGGAATACCAATGCGGAACTTGACTTTTATCCGGCATCCTTTGATAATGTCCTCTCGGTTGGCGGGACAGATAATAATGATAATTTAGCTTCCTGGGCGACGTATAGTCATTTTATTGATATAATGGCTCCTGGCAATAACGTATATACAACGGAGAATGATGGCACTTATGGAATTGGTAAAGGAACATCCTTGTCTGCTCCATTGGTTGCGGGTGCTGCGGCATTGGTGAGGGCCCATTTTCCAGAGTTCACGGCCATTCAGGTTATGGAACAGATAAGAGTAACTTCTGATGACATATATGCCGTAGGTTCTAATATGGATTTTTTTGGCCTGCTTGGCAGAGGCCGGCTCAATGTTCAAAATGCCTTAAGCGATTTATTGACTCCTTCCATTCGGCTCAGTGAATTTCATTATCAAAGCAATCATGGGAATCTATTGTTCCCCGATGACTCAGTAGTGCTGAATTTGACGTTCACGAATTATTTGAGAAATGCTGAAAATGTTACGGTTTCCATTTCTAATCCGTCGAACAATGTATCATGGGAAATTGACCAAATTTATATCGATCATCTAGGAACATATGAAACGTATCAAAATATTGAAGCCCCCATATCTTTTATAATTAATTCTGATGTGCCCCCCGGGGAACGGATACTTTTCAGAATTGATTTTTTGGGAAATAATTACCGGGATTTTCAGTACTTTGAAATGATCACCACCCCTGAGTATTTCGATATTTCTGATGAAAACTTAACAGCTACCATCACCAGTGACGGCGATATAGGATTTGATGATGCAGATAATATCAAAGGAAGTGGAGTGCTGTACCAGGGAGAGTTCATCGATAACAATACCGGATTAATCCTTAGCCTGGATACCAATTACGTAATGGACAATGTGATCAATAATTTCAATACGTTTTCCAGAGATGAGGATTTTATTCGTGAGACGGATATAAAGCTATTTGATAATTCGGTAGCTGATTTTGATGCAAGGTCTGTATTTAAGCCAAAGGATACGATTACCTCGAAGCTTGATGTTAAGATAGAGCAAAAGGTATTGACCTGGAAAAATCAAACTAATGACGGATATATCATTTTTGAATATCGGATAATCAATAC
>JAUUZS010000074.1 GCA_030589835.1 Cyclobacteriaceae bacterium | reverse complement strand
GGCAGTCTGGCCGGCAATGGTAAGGTAAGAAACATTTCTGATTTCCAGATTACTCTTGAGTCTGATGGTTCCGGCCACATCAAACACGATCGTCCTTGGCCCATTTATGGACTCAATACCTTTTCTTAGCGACCCAACACCGTCATCTTCAATACTTGTCACATGATACACATCGCCACCTCGACCACCCTTGGTGAACTTCCCTGCTCCCTCAGCCCCTGGAAATGCTATTGTTTGAGCGCTTAAGTTATTCAAACTAAAAATGCATATCAGTATTGTAAAAATAAATGTTGGAAGATTTTCGATATTCAATCTGCTATTTGTCTTTTTCACGATGCTATATATATTTATTTGCTAAGCACATTTTTATCAGAAGCCCATTTTGGCTGCCAACTATTATATTCTACCAGAACTTTTTGAGGGGCATTGCCATACCACGAATAACCATTTCGTCTCTCCTGGCCAATTTCTGCAAGGGAGTATTTTTTAATGCCGTCTCTATCGCAGAAAAATGGACGGTTATCAGATAATTCACTAAAGCGAGCCCACACGGCTGGCGCGTCTTTATCCGCAACGACTTTTCTATCCTCAATTCCTTCGTTGGTTATAAATCTTTCAATCCTGATTCCTGTTATTTTTACTTTATCAAACCATGTCACTGCCGATTGAATGGCGAATACAATTTCAGGCGAAGGGCGTTCTAATTTCATTAGCAATAACACAATACCAGCCGACTCGCCTCCACTTAATGATGGTAATTCATAAGATCTTGCTTGAGCCGGTTCAAATGTACTTTCATCGTGCTGGGCACACCAGACCGTTAACACTCCATTTTGTTTATACTGTGTTTTTAAGATGATTTCTATTCCCTTGTCAAAAGCTGTCTTTGCTTTCAGTACCGTAGCATCATCTGCTATAATAGAGAATCGGGCACTTTTTCCGGCTATGGCATTCATGACATTCATGATATTTACCATGGAGTTATCATTGTATGTGATATGGGTATAATATCCCTTTCTCGGAGGAAAAAACTGGGGCCACCCTCCATTATCATATTGCGCTTCCAATAAGTAATTTATACCTCTCAGAAAAGCCTTTTTGTACTGGTCATCTTTCGTTTTACGATACACTTTTGAAAGAAAATCCAGCTCAAGAACTGTAGCGCCATTATCCGTTGTAGCTCCTTTACCAAGGGATTGCAATTCACGCAATTCCTTTTTTTTGGCTTTTGATAAAACTACATGCATCGCAGTGTTTTTGGGCCAGCCCCCAATATCTCGCTGGTACAACAGCACATTTTCTGCTACGCGGATGGCCTCGTCTGATCCATACCAACTATCGGGTTGATCATGAACCACATTTTTCCATTTGAGATCATTGAAATTCTGTTGAGTTGAAGATGTCAAACTAAAAATTAGTGACAATAAAAAAGCAAAAAGCATAAATGTAAAATTGATTATAAGTCTTAATTAATTACTCCAAGCCATTAGGCTTTGGGAATTCACGCATCGGACTATAGCGAATATATGAATCAAATACTTCTTTATCCGGCCCTACAACTCGTGGATCTTCTGATTTTTTTAATTCAGCCATTAATATTTCCTTCATCTCTTTTTCTACCTCGACAAATTGAGCACTTCCTGATAAATTATTCAGGCAATATGGATCTTTATTAATATCGAACAGCTCATATTCAGGACGTTTTGCATGTGCCCAATCAAAATATTTTTTCATACCCTCATCATCCCTGTTTTCGATAATAATAGATTTTGTCGGTGCGGCATCAATGTCAGTAAATGCCCAGGGAGAATGGTGTATGCCCTCTTCATCCATACCGTAAAGCGGGTACAATTCATCTGTTGTTCCCGGCACCAAACGCTGTGGCGCTCCAGCAGGCCATCGATCGAATTTTACATTCCATATGAGCAAGAAATCTTTGCTTCGGATTACACGTTGTGGGTAGCCCCAGTTCAGGTAGCGTGACGAAGAATGTCTTTCACGACCGGAAAAAACGTATTTTTTATTGCTATCAACTACGCCCTGCTTGTTAGATTTAAGAATACTTAGAATACTCTTTCCTGAAATAGGTAACATCCCCGAAGAGCTGGTTTGTGTGAGTTCAAGAATGGTAGGAGCAATATCTGCAAAACTTACCGGGTCGTCAACTATCCGCCCACCTGGGAAATTTTTAGGAAAGCGCACTGCCATAGGTACGTGAACTCCATATTCGTAACCATTGGCTTTGGCTCTCGGAAAGGGCATTCCGTTGTCTGCTGTCACTATCACGATGGTGTTTTCTAGCTCACCGATTTCTTCCAGATAGGTCAGCATGCGCTGTAAGTGCAAATCAAACCACTCAATTTCTACGGCATAATCCAACAGATCTCCACGGACAATTCCGTGATCCGGGAAAAAAGCGGGGACTTTTACATCTTCCAGTTTTTTATTGTTGCGTATCCACGAATCCTGTTCGTAGGATCGGTGTGGTTCTTTAGCCCCATACCAAAAGAAGAAGGGCTTATCCTGGCGCACATTTTCCATGAAGTATTTGAAATTCGCGGCATAATTCATAGGGCCAATTCCCTTTGCAGTTCGTTCATCATCCGGAGTATCTTTTTTATATTGAATGCTGCTGTGCTCAATCCCTCCGGCATCGGTTTTTCGCCATAACGAATCTTTTTCATCACGGGCATATTTGAAGGGGGAAACCCCTTTTCCTGTTCGTCCGGTGATGTAACCGTTAGCCTCAAGTAAATCGATGAAGGGAACATATTTTTTCATCCATGAGGAAGCATGTTGTCCCGATTGTTCATTTTGCCAGTGATAGCGCCCTGTAACGATGGTGCTTCTGGAGGGGGCACATCCGGGTGATCCAGCAATACAATTGTTGAAATAAACACCTTCTGTGGCTACCCGGTCAAATGCAGGTGTGTTCACAAATTCACTACCAATAAAACCGGTATGTGCAAAGGACTGATCGTCGCTAATGGCGAAAAGGATATTGGGTCGCTTATTTTGCTTGCATCCAACGAAAGAAAAAGTGAGTAGCAGCCCAAGAATCATAGGAATTGCAATTTTTTTATAGGTATGAGAATTCATCATTATTTGCTTAAAAGTTTATGATAATTTGATGGCTGACAATATAATAAAAATGAGCAACTAATTTATTGGATCGATAGTTTAACTCAGAAGTTGCATTTTGACTTGAATTCAGCTTTCATTAAGTTCGACAATTTCCGTTCAGGCACTATTTACTTCCATGATCAAATTTATATTTATCGCTATTCAATTATAATTTTTTGCATATAGGCATTACCGTTTTTGCCTGCTCCCCGAAGCAGATAAATGCCCGAAGGAAGTTTAGGGCCTTGAATGATGTCGATTTCATTGCCAGGTCGGGCACAAAATACCTTGCTCCCATGGAGATTATAAATCTCCACCAATGGTTGTTTCATTCCGCTCAAATCGATAGAAAAACATCCCTCACTCGGATTGGGATAGCAATGAATGGGCTGATGCTTTGACCCATCAATTATGCCAGTAATAAGCCTATAAACAGCCATCAACGATATGTCCTTAGCTGGCATATGAACGCTTGTATTTGCTCCATGAACATCTGCAACATGATCAGTGTCACCCGTCCAACGATCAAACGCATACCCGGGAAATGGTTCACCCGCCGAAATATTGACAGTAGCACCCTCCTGAAAACTTCCTCCGCCGGATCCATTACTGATTGATAACACATGTGAAGCAAGAGGCTTTAATTCATTCAGATATTCTTCCAGGTTGGTATACCCGTCAGCGTTTCTATCATCATTTCTGTCTTCTGGGTTGTTCAAGTCTAATCCTGTAACAGTTTCCCACTCATCCGGCATTCCATCCTGATCTGTATCTAAGGGTGCTGGTAGAGAACTTAAAGTAGGCCATCCTCCAACTTCACTTGGTGAGTCAATTATCTTACCAGTGCCATTTATTACGTCACTAATCACACGCCTATCAACGGGATCACGAGCAAATGATGCACCGACATCAGCCATCACCTTGTTATATGAATCCAGTGCAGATTCAGTCACCATTTCTCCAGGAGAAAAAGGTTGTGTTTGCTTGTAATCACTTTTTTCCGACACGGTCCAGCTACCACTAAATGTCACCAAGCTCCATTGGTCAACAGGAATATTCCCAAAGAAATTATTACCCTCATAATATGCCCGAAAGTATTTGCACCCTGCACTATAAGCATACCCAGTATTGTCAGAATCAGGTCCGGGCTTCCCATAATTTCCTACGTAGTTATAACGACACACACTTTCTGAATCTCCATCATAACCAGGCCTTGAACCTCCCCAATTATACATCACATTATTTCGAAAATCAAACTGAAGACCCTCCGTATCAAGCAGGTAAGAGTTCTCATCATAATTTCCAGGCCTTGGGTTCCTGGACCGATTATGAGCAAACAAATTGTGATGATAAGAATATTTGGCACCATAACACCCTCTTATCAAGGCACCATAGCTGTGTGGTCCTTTCGTGTGGATACTGTTTTCCAGTGCCTCAGAAATGATGCACCATTGTACTGTCACCTTATCAATTTCATCCTTATCACTAGTAGAACACGACAATACCTCATCAACAGACCAGCTTGCTGAGCAATGATCGATAATAATATTGTGACCTGATGTAATAGACATCGCATCCGACTCCTGACCAGCCTGATCGCCTAACCGGGCTCTGATATAGCGAACGATCACATGGTCTGCAGCGATACCAAATTCGTAATCCCTCACGCAAATCCCATCTCCCGGTGCTGTTTGACCGGCAATAGTGATATAGGGATTCTTTACAGTAAGTCGATCTTCGAGTTTTATGGTACCGGAAATATCAAAAACTATTGTGCGAGGCCCAGCAGCATTTTCAATTCCATAACGCAAAGAACCTTCACCATCATCATTGAGATTTGTCACATGATATACATCGCCTCCCCGACCACCTTGAGCGTAGGCACCAAATCCTTCTGCAGTGGGAAAAGCAAGCTGTTGTGCATGTACACTATTTAGATAAAAAGTACTGCACAACAATATGGCTACTACGCTTACGAGCCGATTTCTAACATATTTTCTATTTATCATATATAGCTTTATAAGGGCTCATCTATTTTAGCACATTTATTTGCACTTCCTTTTTATCTACTTCGGCTCCTATAGTAACACGCTCCCTGAATTTGTTTGTAGCATGTATATTGATATCAACAGCTACAGTTTCTTTTCCATTTATAACGATCATGGGTTTTTCCGAATCATCTAAGGTCAATCCGGATACTGAAACATTTTTTGAATTATAAAATGAAAGTGCTGGATAATTAGTCGTTTTTAAACTCAGATTTTTAATTGTCACACCATCAGCATCCATGCAAAGCACTCCGTTTTCCGCTTCCATTGTCAGATTTTCCAGTGATATGTTTTCCAGGTTCATTTCTGGTAGTCCCTGTAAGTAAATGGCCTGATACGCCCCTTTACAGGTGATATTTTTAATGCTGATGTCTTTGAACTGAGGGGTTTCTTCGCTTACCTCTGGTATAATATCAGGGTTGCTTTCCGTATCTTTATCAGCCAGCATTTCAGAAACAGACTTGCCCCCGTAGTACAAGTTGAAGGATATGGCATTGGTTGGAATATTGATCATATCGATATTTGAAATGTAAATATTCTCCACAATTCCCCCACGTCCGCGTGTACTTTTAAAGCGAAGGCCAACATCAGTCCCCATAAAGGTGCAGTTGGATACATGGATGTTTTTGACACCACCAGACATTTCGCTGCCTACTGTTACACCTCCATGTCCATGATATACCACACAATTTTTTACGATTACATTTTCTGTCGGAATGCCGCGGTCTCTTCCGCTCTTATCTTTTCCGGATTTGATGCAAATGGCATCATCGCCTACATCGAAGGTACAGTTATAAATAATACTATTTTTGCACGATTCGATATCAATGCCATCACCATTTTGAGAGTACCAGGGATTTCGAATGTCAATATTACGAACCGTTAAATTTTCGCACATCAAAGGATGGATACACCAGGCTGGAGAGTTTTGGAACACTGGGCCATCAAACAATATATTTTTACATTTGACCAAACTAACCATCACCGGACGCAGATAATCTTTTATCTCTTTATGATCCTCTATCGTGTTAAATTTCTTTTCACTTTTCATTTCTGCTCCTCTCTTGAAACTTTCTGATGGATACCACAAATCACCTTTTTTGTTGGTAATGCCTCCTGAAGCCAGCAGCTTTTTCCATTGTGCATCTGTCATCTTAAATCGTTTGACATGTCGCCATGCATCTCCCGATCCGTCAAAAACACCTTCTCCCGTAAAGGCAATGTTTTCCAGATTTCTCCCGGATATCGGCGACAAACAGCGAACCGCTTTCACGCCTTCATAACTTGATTCAATCATGGGATATAGTTCCTTATCCGTGCTGAAAACAACCAGCGCTCCTGCTTCTGCATGAATGTTGATATTGCTTTTTAATATAATCGGACCTGTAAGCCAGATCCCCCGGGGAATGACAACGCGACCTCCACCCTTTTCAGCAACTGTCTCAATAGCTTTTGAAAATGCGTCCGAATTTAATGTTTGCCCATCCCCTACTGCTCCAAAGTCAGTAATGGAAACGGCATATTCCGGGAAGCTTGGTTCAACAACCCTGGCCATTTCAAATTCTAATCCTTCGTAAATATCATCTGCTATCTGGCCAATTGCGGGATTTGCATTGTATCCGAGAAGGAATAATGGTATCAGGAAATAGGCGCTTGTTGTAATTCTTTTAATTTTTTTCATCTGTTTATATTTTCAAAACTTCAATTGTCAGAGACGCATAATCATTCCTTTTGTATGCCCTAACTTGCTCCGGCCATGCCGATTTCATTTTTATAAAAATTTTCAGGACTCGAAAGTCCAATGTTTTATCTGTTTTTTAGTTAAAATATTATCAGCAGACAGCTTAATTAGTGTCTGTCTATAAAGTCCGATTTCTGCGTTATGTTCATCCTCAAAATGATCATTTACAAACGTAAACTCACATTTTTCGGATTTCACAAGCCTTGAACTCGCACTTTCTAGCTCAGACACTTGACATTATGGACAGACTCTAATTATAGTCTGTCTATAATGTCATCGAGTTGAAATATTTATCTTCTCGCTGTTTATTGCCACATTTTGCAATACCAATCCATTTACATGTTCAGCAACATTGTCTTTTGCAATATTGTTAAACTGGCAATTAATGATCTTTATGTTTTCTATGGGATGTTCCTCCAGTCCAAGGATTTGAATGGCATAATCTGCTTTTTCGCAGGTCATATTCTCCACAAAAATATTCCGGTAGGTCGTGTATCTTACTTCACCCGGAGCAGCTTTCGAAAAGTAATTCTGATTAATGCGAATCGCTGCATTATTGACCTCACCGACTTTAATGTTTCTGAGGTAAATGTTTTCGATCACGCCACCTCTATATTTATTTGATTTTAGTCGCAAGGCCCTTCCCAGATTCGGGCTGCTCATTTCGCAGTTATAGGCGTAAACGTTCCGAACACCGCCGGAGGTCTCACTGCCCATCACTACGCCACCGTGTCCATCCAGCATTTTGCAATTCCGTATAATCACATTTTCAGTGGGAATGCCCAAATCGTATCCCTGCCGGTTTCTTCCCGATTTTATCGCAATACAATCATCGCCGGTGTTGAATTCACATCCTTCAATCAATATATCTTTACAGGATTCCGGATCGCAACCGTCACCATTAGGTGCCTCCGGACTAAATAGTTTCACATCTCGTATTGTAATGTTTTCTGACAACACCGGATGCAGCATCCACATGGGAGGTCTTCTGAGGGTAACTCCTTCGATCAATATGTTTTTGCATGAATATGGCTGTATAAAACTAGGTCGCAAATAGCTCCCTTCGCCAAAAATGCGTTCTTCGGTTGGTATACCAGCAGTCATCATTTCCA
Source organism: Cyclobacteriaceae bacterium (assembly GCA_030589835.1). The sequence goes on along the minus strand of JAUUZS010000074.1, from coordinate 3,241 downwards.
GGAGCCTGGGAATAGAGTTTGGATCATTTTGCAAATTATCTTCCTTCTTTTCTTTGCCTTTAACCCAGCCCCACCAATTTGAAAGAGCCGCCTGACCATCAAGCGTTCCCTTTCCGGTAACGGCAATATTCTCTTGCTTGTATGCATAAATTAAGGGTGAATAATTATATAATTCGCTGCCTTCGTAACGCGTACGTACCACCGGAAGAAAGTCCTGCGGATCGGTACTGAATAATATTGTTGCCCCCTCTGAAACGTGTAGCTCTACATTACTTAATAGGTGAATGGCCCCGGTCACAAAGGTTCCTGATGGTACTAACACTCTTCCTCCACCCGCTTTGTTGCAGGCCTCAATGGCTTCTCTAAATGCCTCCGTACAGAGGCTCCCATCCGTTTTTGCTCCGAAATCAGTAATATTAAATTGTTTATCAGGAAATACGGGAGCTTGAATTCTTTTCAGAATCACTTCCATATTCTTCCATCCCGCTTCAATATCAGCATGTTCCGAAGAAGTTTTGCATGACATCATTCCAATGGATAATGTCATAAAGAGTATTAGGTATTTCATTGCTGTGTCTGTTTATTAAAATTTCTTTTAGAAAGACCTTGAAAAATCAAAGCGCTTCGTACAATATGCTGGCCATAATAAATGGGCCTACACCTTTGGGATCATTATCCCTGAGATTTTCATTGATGTAATACTCATAACTTCCATCCCGATATGGGTCTCCACCTAATCCAGCACCTGCACAAATTGGTGTCATCACAATCCTGCCGTCTTCTTTTGTTTGTATCAAGTGATCGATCATCCCTTGATAACCTTTCTTTGCCTGGTTCAAATAGGATGCATCGAGATATCCATTTTTCACTCCTTTCAATAAAAAATAAGTAAACATAGCACTTCCGGAACCTTCCAGGTAGTTCCTTTCTCCATCAGGCTTATCCAGCACCTGGTACCACACGCCACTTTTTTCATCCTGAACTTTCACAACGGCTTCTGCCGTTCTCTCAATAATCGCAACAATCTCATCTTTTCTAGGATGATCATCTGTATAATCCAGTATATCTACCAGGGCCATAGCGTACCAACCCATTCCACGGCTCCAAAAATGTGGCGCCAGCCCTGTTTCTTTATTTGCCCACCGTTGTTCTTTGCTCTCATCCCAGGCATGATATAAAAGTCCTGTTTCTGCATCTCTGGCTTTCTCTTCCATAAGGATAATCCAATTTACTGCTTCATCAACGCTTTCAGGTTCATTGTATAGTTTTCCATAACGTGCATAAAATGGCGCTCCCATATACAAGCCATCCAGCCACATTTGGTGAGGATATCGCTTTTTATGCCAGAATCCGCCAGCTTCAGTTCGTGGATGATTCACAAGCTGCTGCCGCAGGGTCTTTAGTGCTGTTTCATACCGTGGATCCTTTGTCTCAGCATACAGATCAAGCAGCATTTTGGCTGGATTAATTTTGTCGATATTATAGTCCTCCATTTTATAGCCATAGATGATCCCGTCTTCGTTGATCATTGTATCTGCATAGGCCTGGGCATAGTTAAAATAATCCCTGTTTTCTGTTGCTTTCCATAAGTCCAGAAAAGCACTGCATGCCAAACCTTTCGTATAGGCCCACTTGATTCCTTTTCCCTCTTCCATCCGCCACATTTCAGGATAATCATGCATTAAGGTTTCTGCCATACGCTGTGACCAAGGCAAGGATGGATCTACGATATAATTTGATTCTTTAACCGTTTCCTTCTGTTTGGATTGATTACAGGACAGACTGAAAATGACCACTCCAATTAAAAAATATACATTGACTAATTTCATATTGCTTTTGTTTAACTATGACTTTAACCCGGATAATCCGGGAGATAATTATTGAAATTTACAAAGTACTGATTGACAAGCAGTTGATTTGCATTTGTTGTATATTTTAACACCCAATTTTGGGGTATTCCCTTTTCTACAAATTTTAGCTTAACTTTCTATCAATCAACTACTTGTTTCCCAAATCGCTATTTTCTCATGAATTTTGCGGGTTAACACTATTTGGGATTTGAAATCCATGTACTAATTTAATATGACAGCGATACCAATGAATTCAGATATTCTTCCAAATTGGTATAGCCATCATTATTCCGATCTTCATTGCGATCATTCGCATTTTTTAGATCTAAACCATTGTTTTTTTCCCATTTGTCAGGCATGCCATCCCGATCGGTATCCTTAGGGGCAGACAGTGACTTTAATGCCGGCCACCCACCTACATCAGTTTGGGAGTCGATTAATCCTGCATTCCCGTAAGTCACGGTACCCTTTTGCACTTCGTTTACAATTCTTTTATCGATCTCATCCCTGACCAATGACGCTCCGGCACGTTCCACTACAAAAGGGTAGGCTTCTTCTGCCGTTTGCTCTATAATGGCTGGAAACTGAAAAGGGTGCCTGGCCCGATTTTTTGATTCCGATGCTCCATCTGCGAAATCAATCCCACCATTCCAGTTATCTGCTGTAACATCCGGAAAACCGACCATATAATTTCCTTCGGCATACAAGGATGTTTCAAAGTCCCTGGAGTCCATCGGTCTATTAGAACCTCCCGGATTAATATTATTGTCACTCAATCGAAATATCCGGTGCCTGACGCTACTTTTCGTTGCCGGTCCGGCTTTGTAATAATTATTTGCCCAGTTGATAAAGGATGCCGTTCCATCGTAACAACTGTTGAAACCCCAATTATAGATGACGTTATTTCTAAAATCCACTTCACAATGTCGGCGTCCGGTAACTTTCGGATTACGTGAGCTATGATGCGCATATAAATTGTGGTGAAAAGTTTGTTTAAAACCACCTATAATCCCACCATAGCCGTGTGGACCTTTGTTATGATGTGAGTTGGTCAGGCTTTCTGTCACCATACACCATTGCACGGTAACCGAATCGATGCTGGCCCCCTGATTGGATAAGGTTTCATCAACAGACCAGCTGGCACTTAAATGGTCCAGAATGATATTCGAACCACCTGCTATGGAAACAGCATCGCTTGCAGCACCTGTCTGATCACCAAGGCGGGCACGGAGAAATCGAATAATGATATCATTGCCATTTATTCTCAGACTTCCATTTCTAAGTGTAATGCCATCGCCTGGCGCTGTTTGACCTGCGATAGTAATATTTGGTTTATCAACATTCAATGAGGATTTCAGCATGATATTGCCCGAGATATCAAAAACAATGGT
>JAUUZS010000080.1 GCA_030589835.1 Cyclobacteriaceae bacterium | reverse complement strand
CCGAAAAAACCACTTCTTACCTGACTGATCACATCATTGAGCGTAAATCCAAGAGGATAGGCACTTTCTTTTAGTCTGATTTCAATTTCTTTGATCCCCGCCGGGTCATTATCAGAAACATCTTTCAATAATGGATTACCATTTAAGGCAGATTTTAATATATTTTTGGCCTCTTTCAATTCACCGATGTTATTTCCTATCAAAGCGACAGACACCGGTTTTCCCCCGAAATTACCCCCTGAGCCAAACTCAACGCTCTCAATTCCATACAAGGGGCCAACCTTATCATTGATCGCTGTGGCAATGGCAAAAGATGGAAAATCGCGCTCTTCCCCGGGCAATAAATTTATTCGCAGAGAAGCATTGGCTGTACCGGGGCCAATGGTCCTGATAATATTTTGAACTACCTGTTTGCTATTATCTATCTGCCTTTGAGTGAAATCCTCATTCACCTGCCATGCGGCATTTTCAATTCTGGTGATCAAGGAATCCGTAAGGTTTTCGTTTGTTCCCTGCGGCATTTTCAGGGTGATGGTCACCCGGTCGCTGGCAATAGATGGGAAAAAGGTAAACCTGATAATCCCTCCGCTCATGGAGCCTAAGGTTACTGCCAGGATGGCAATGGGAATAGCAAATCCTAAAAATTTATTTTTCAGGAAAAATTTAAGATATGGCCCATACACCGTATCCCTCATCCAGGATATAAACCGGTCGGCATGGCGGTTGAACCAATAGGTTTTTTGACCTTTTGTCAGTGCTTTGGAATGCGCCACGTGAGCAGGAAGAATAATCAGTGCCTCGATCAGCGAAATGCTTAGGGTAAGGATCACCACAATGGCCACTTCACTAAAAAACTCCCCGATTCTACCATCTAAATAAAAGAAGGTCGAAAAAGCAATTAGTGTCGTGATTATGGCCGAGGTAATGGGAGCAACGACTTCCATCGTTCCGTCAATGGCTGCCCGGATCGGGTTTTTGCCTTTTTCATAGTGAGAGTAAATGTTTTCCGCTATGACAATACCGTCATCCACTAAAATACCAATTACGATGATCATGCCAAATAGCGATAGCACATTGATCGTAACGCCTATAGAACCGGCGAATATGAACATACCAAAAAATGAAATGGGGATGCCAACTGCCACCCAAAAAGCGAGTCTTGGTTTCAGAAAAAGCGCCAAAAACAATAACACTAAAAATATACCCTGTCCGCCATTCTTCAGTAATAGCTTCGTTCTCTCAACGATGACCTGCGATGCGTCTCGTGTGATATTGATTTGAACATTGGAATGTGACTCATTAAACGTTTCAATATATACCTTGGTCATCTCAGCTACTGAAACCAAGTCTTCAGAATTCGTGGTGCTCACCTGAACCCTTACGGAAGGCCTTCCATTGAAATAAGACCTGTTTGGGTTTTCAGACCATCGGTCCCGAACCTGGGCTACGTCGATCAGGCGAACTTTATTTCCAGACTCATCAGATTTCACCACCAAATAATCTAACTCCACTCCATAGTAAGATCGATTATTTACGCGTATTAAAAATTCCTCTGTCTCGGTCTTAATTGATCCTCCGGTAACCAAAATATTCGTTCCCATCACGGCATTTGCCACATCTCTGAAGGTAATGTTGTAAGCCCTCAGTTTATTCTCATCTACTGCTATCTCAATCTCCTCTGCCGGATATCCACTTACTTCAACTTGCGAAATTCCATCTATAGCGCGCAGATCGGTTTCTACGTCACGGGCTATTTGCTTCAATGATTTTAAGGATACATTTTCTCCATGAACCGCCATTGAAACGGCTTCTGTCCTGAATATTGATTTTGAAATAACCGGCGGCTCCATGCCCACGGGGTAGGAAGGCACTTTATCTACCGAATTTTTTATGTCTTGCAACACCACGTCAACATCATAGCCTTTTAATACTTCTACCATGATTTGAGCAGAATTTTCTGAGGAGGTAGAAGTGAACCGGTCCACACCGATTAATCCCCTGATATTATCTTCAATTTTCAATACAATCCCTTCCTCCATCTCTTGCGGAGATGCCCCGGGATAAACCACGCTGATATTGATCAACCTTGATTCATTCAATGGAAAAAATGAAGAATTAAGGGTAAAAATACCGGCAATCCCCAAAACCACAAATGCCATGATGATCACATTCCCGGCAACAGGGTATTTTATAAAGTGTTCAATTACTTTTCTCATTTTATTCTATAGTTACATCACAACATTTAGCGAAAATACTTTAATGGACAAATGTTTTAAATTGTTATTGCTGGATGAATTTTTAGCTTGAATCAATCTCCCTTCAATCTTTTTTTTCAATCTTATCAATCTTTTCCCGCCATTCAATCATTCAATCATTCTCTCATTCTCTCATTTACCCATTATCACAAATCACCCTCATATATTTTAACTACCATTCCTGAGTAGGCACCTGGCACAGCTCTGGAAATTATAGTTTGTCCATCCTGAAGTCCCTTTATAACTACCGTTTTTTGATTAAAAAACACGGGTTCCACCTCTACCAAATGCAAGGATGTATCTTGCACAACGTATATTTTTGATTCATCTACAAGTAAATTCCGTGCTATTTCATAAGCGTCCACGATCGGCGTCCCATTCATAATTGCTTCGAGGTACATGCCCTCTTTGAGCTCTTTTCCGGCAAGCTCAACATAGACGGTGACCGTTTGCGTAGTACGGTCAACCTTGCCATTTATCCTGATGATCTTACCATTCCATTGGCTGCTGTGGTTTTCAGCATCTCGCACAACAACCGTCCCTCCGATTTTCAAGGAAGGAAGAATCGATTTGTTTACCGAAACTTCCATTTCATAAACCGAAGGATCAATAAATTCACCGAGTTTTTGCCCAGGCCTCACCAATGATCCCGGGGTAACCAATGCATCGGTAAGAATTCCGTTATAGGGTGCCCCGAGCTTGTATTTACTCAGCACAATCTCCAGGTTTTTGGTGTTGTAATAGGTGGTATAAATATTCCTGCCTGTCACAAAAAACTTTTCCTTATCGGTTGATGGTTCAGGGAGTTTGGCAATCGGATTATCCATGTCAAAATTTCTAAGATAGGTATCCCATTTTTTGTATGCCTCAGGATAATCAAGTCTTAAGTCCGGCAGAATGGAGGTAATAAGATTTTGGAGATTGCTTTTCTGAGCCTGAAGGTTAGCATAAAAATCATCGTCTCTTATGCTTACGATGGTTTCTCCTTTTCTATAATGCACACCGGGTTTGAATTCCTTACGGGTTGGCTCCATCACTCCCTGCACTTCGGCAAAAAGGTCAATTCTGTGTTTGGCCATCAAACGCCCACTTTCCAAAACAAAAACGGGAACACTTGCATTTTTTACTGTTTCAATAAAAACGGTTGGTATTACCTTTTCATTTTTTGGCCTGCGTTTCTTCTTTGTGTTTGCCAAATCCCTTGCTATATATGCTGCAGCAGCAACCAGGAGTATTCCAATAACAATTGTCACGTATTTTCTCATAATTCTTCTTAACCTTTATAATTCACCAATATTTTTTATTTGCACATAAGTATTATACACCTCAATACGTTTCATCGGAAGTATCCATTTTAGTTTCCAATGCAACTAAATCTTCCGATTTTATGTTTTTCATCATTTTTTTCAATACCCCGATCACTGCCAGGCGTTCTTTCTACGCGATCCCGTACTGCATTTCCTGTATCATTTCCTCCACAATTGGCATGGTCTGCCGCAATATTTTTTCGCCGTGGGTAGTGATGAAAATATGATTGATTCTCTGATCTGCTTCATTTGGGATCCTGGCTACCAGGTTTTTCTTTTCCATGGTTGTCAATAACCTCGTCAAGGATGCTTTATCACGGTTTGTCAAAAAAGCAAGGTTATGCTGTGGCTCTCCATTCATATCTTTAAGTCGCTTCAAAAGCAGCCATTGCACCTTAGTCAGGCCAATCCCTCTTTCAGAAAATTTGTCCATGATAAAATAGTCGATTACTTTCATCGACTTACCAATCCAGGGCATCAATGTTTTATCGATATCTATCATGCTTTTATTCGCAAGCTTTTTATTGAAGGCGCAAATATATCAGATTCCACCATATTAATTGCATATGCAACTATATCGAAGCATAAATTCCTTGATGTGTTCTTTTTTACCTGATCATGCATTGAATTGGATTTATTAAGGTATCGGATTAATAATTTTTCATTTACTTGAAGTCAATGTTTGATGAATGATCTCTACCTCACATTAAATTCAAAGTCAAATTTGTGCTCACAAAGATGCCCTTCCTTATAATTCAAAAAAAATAGCATCAACAAACAGTCCTATTTTCTCAACGGATAGCAATGCTAAATGCTATAATCCACAAATCAACATCAATTTTTTAGCTCTTTCTGATTTTCAAATCCCCCAACGAACTCTGCCGAAAACCGGGGCTTTATTGAAAATCAGCTTTGTGCCATCAAGATTACGACAACATTCTAAAGATTTTATGAAGCGCAGCCATTTCCTTAATAACTGTAATTTCTCTTATATGTTAGCAATTCAAATTTTATATCAATTAAATTTGAATTGCTAAATAATTAGGGGTTCATATTTTGGGAATAATAAAAAGGCAAGCTTTTCAATCATCGGTCTTATTGTATACCGGAACAATCATCGGTTTTCTCACCACAGGATTATTAGCCCCAAACCTATTGTCAGAGCGCGAAATAGGCACATTAAGGTTGCTTCAATCCTATTCTACATTATTCATGAGCCTGGGTATTCTTGGTTTTACTACCATTACAATACGGTTTATCCCGAAATTTATAAATAAGGACAAAAATACGTACAACGGGTTTTTTGGCATATTGATCCTTGTGGGCCTGGTGGGAAGTGTGCTTGCCTTTATGATCATAAATGGAATAAAACCTGCCATCGTTCAAAATAACCTCGACAAGTCCCCAGAATTTGCGCAGTACTATTTTTTGATCTTTCCGCTCACCTCGTTTTTAATTTTCTATTCCCTATTCGAATCTTATAACAATGCCCTGTACCGATCATCTTATGGTGTGTTTCTCCGGGATTTTGTTTTGCGAATAATTATTTTAGTAGGATTAGTTTTGGTCCTTTTTCAGTTTTTTGATTTTGATCAATATTTGGTTTACTACGTATTGGACTTTTGCCTGCCCACGATATTTATGTTAATCCATTTAAAAAAGCATAAAGCACTTGATGTAAACATAAATTTTCAATTCTTAAAAAAAACACTTGTCAGCTCCATGGCGAGTGTAGGCCTGTTTGGCTTGCTAAACAGCTTTAGTACTATTGCTATCATCCAAATTGATACCATTATGGTGAATATGTATATGGACTCGGCAGCTGTAGGAATTTATGCCATCACCTTTTATTTTGGAACATTGGTGCTTGTGCCTTCTCGGGCGCTAAACAAAATTGCCCCTTCTATCATCGCAAAAGCATATAAAGAGCATGATCTGGATACGGTAAAGGACATTTATAACAAAAGTTCGGGCAACTTATTCCTGATCGGCACATTAATACTTCTGGGCCTCATGGTCAATTTAGATAATGTTTTTAATATTATCCCTCAGTCATATGAGGAAGGCAAATATGTTATTATTTTTATTGGGTTTGCAAATCTCATTAAAATGGCCGGTGGTAGTAATGATTCCATCATCATCTATTCCAGGTATTATAAAATGTCGACGGTTTTCTTAATTCTGCTAATTACGCTTATCGTCATTTTAAATTTTATGTTTATACCGGCTTTCGGCATGACCGGGGCCGCCATTGCATCGCTGTTGGCGGTATTCGTGTACAACCTTACGAAATTCATTTTTATTAAAATAAAGTTTGGGTTCAATCCTTATAATTTTCAATTCCTGACAGTATTGGTATTGTCTGCAATAATTTACCTTCTTGTTCTTGCGCTTCCAGAAATAGATAATTTTATTGTAGAAATTATAATTGATAGCCTGATTACAACAGGCCTATTCTATCTGGCAATAAAATACTTGCCGATTGCTACTGAATTAAATGTATTCATCAAACAACTTATTGCCAAAGCACATGACATTTTTATATCAAAAATTAAATAGCTATTGTTTTAAAATTAAAATTTAATCCTACCTTTGTACCTCGAAAAAATAAGGCGCATATAAATGTCCCATGGTGTAACTGGCAACACGTCTGATTTTGGTTCAGAAGAGTCTAGGTTCGAGCCCTAGTGGGACAACAACAAATCCTGAATTTATTCAGGATTTTATTTTAAATCTTACAATAAATCCCGATGCCAAAGGTCAAACTTTTCTCCGGTACCAATTCCAACTACTTAGCGAAGAAAATTGCCCTTGAATACGGTAAGCCATTAGGCGAAGTGGAAATCCAGAAATTTAGCGATGGGGAAATGTCGCCCTATTACAAAGAATCTGTAAGAGGTTGTGACGTGTTTTTAATAAATTCCACTTTTGCCCCCTCCGACAATTTGATGGAATTATTGCTGCTTATTGATGCTGCAAAAAGGGCCAGCGCCAAATATGTGACCGTTGTGATTCCCTATTTTGGCTATGCGCGCCAGGATCGAAAAGACCGCCCAAGAGTATCAATAGGGGCAAAGCTTGTGGCCAACCTGATTTCTGCCGCAGGAGCAAACAGGATCATGACATGCGATTTGCATGCAGGTCAGATACAGGGATTTTTCGACATACCTGTTGACCACCTCGATGGTTCATATATTTTTGTTCCATATATACGAAGCCTTCAGCTTGACAACCTGCTTATCGCCTCGCCAGATGTCGGAGGAACAAAAAGGGCACGAGCTTTCGCAAAGCATTTTGAGGTGGATATGGTGGTGATCGACAAATACAGGAAAAGAGCTAATGAAGTTGCCAGCATGCAGGTGATCGGGAACGTTGAAGACAAAGACATCGTACTCGTCGATGATCTTGTTGATACTGGGGGCACGCTCTCTAAGGCAAGCATTGTACTAAAAGAAGAAGGCGCAAGATCGGTAAGAGCAATTTGTACTCATCCTATCTTATCGGGAAATGCCTATGAAAATATTGAAAATTCGGCTCTTGAAGAGCTTATGGTTACAGATACAATCCCTGTTTACCGGGAGAGTAAAAAAATAAAAGTGTTGAGTGTGGCTAATTTATTTGCAAAAGGAATAAGGAAGACACACACCAACGAATCAATCAGTTCATTATTTATTCACTAAAATTTAATTAATAAAATGCGTACTATAGAGATTATAGGGTATAAAAGAGCAAATCTCGGAAAAGCAGATGCTAAGCGGCTTAGAGCCGACAGCCAGGTTCCGTGTGTTTTGTATGGTGGGAAAGAGCAAGTTCATTTTTCGGCGCCAATGATACTTTTCAGGGAAATTGTATACACCCCCAAAGCTGCCTTTGTAAAACTTAATATTGAAGGATCAATCTATTCAGCCATTTTGCAAGACATTCAATTTCACCCCGTTAGTGAAATTATTCTTCATGCAGATTTTCTGATCCTGACTGAGGATAGCCCAATAAAAATGAATATCCCCGTTACATTTACAGGCGAGGCCCCCGGTATCATTCAAGGAGGCACATTGATTGTAAAGCTCAGAAATGTAAGGATAAAAGCATTGCCTGATAAAATGCCCGAGGTGATTTCTTTAGATGTGAGCGGACTGGATCTCGGAAAATCCATTAAAGTTGCAGAGATAGAAGAAGATGGCTTTGAGATTCAAAATAGCTCCAGGGTCACGATTGCTTCAGTGGAAATCCCAAGAGCACTTAAAGAGGAGGATGAAGATGAAGAAGGAGAAGAAGGAGAAGAAGGAGAAGAAGGAGAAGAAGCTGCTGCTGAATCTACCGAAGGATAATAGTATAAAACTTAATATTTTGAAATCCTGCTTAATTATAAGCAGGATTTTTTTTGTTTAGTTTCACTGAGAATATCATATGAAGTTTCTGATCGTAGGTTTAGGAAATATAGGCGCAGAATACGAGTTGACAAGGCATAACGTTGGATTTCTGGTTATGGATTACCTTGCTGACCAGGCAAAAACGACCTTCCAGCCGTCAAAACTTGCCAGTACGACCAATTTCAAATACAAAGGAAAAAACATATATCTTGTAAAACCTTCTACCTACATGAACTTGAGTGGTAAAGCGGTCAATTATTGGATGCAGCAATTGAAAGTCCCCATTGAAAACACACTTATTATCACTGATGACATTGCACTACCTATAGAAAAAATAAGGATGCGCTACAAAGGCTCTCCAGCAGGGCATAATGGCCTGAAAAACATTGAAGAAAAAGTAGGTAGCAGTTATCCAAGAATACGGATTGGAATCGGAAATAATTTTTCGCAAGGAGGGCAGGTAGATTATGTCCTGAGCAGATTTGATTCGACAGAAATGGAACTGTTGCCCAAAATCATAAAACGTGCAGGAGATGCGGCACTCTCCTTTTGTGCCATAGGAATTGAAAGAACGATGAATATTTTTAATGCTTAATCAATTCGTCCGGATCGCAACTACCGGATCCAGCCTTGCCGCCATTAATGCCGGGATGATACCAGAGGCCACCCCGACAAAAGTTGATACCCCTATTCCCAATATTATATTTTTAAATACTAGCGTGAGTACAAATGTTCCCATAGGAATAAATGTTGCGAAATAAACAAGGAGCAAACCAAACCCACCTCCTATCATACTTAGGAAGATTGCCTCAAACAAAAATTGAGACAGGATAAAAAAGTTCTTTGCGCCAAGTGACTTCTGTATTCCAATTATTCCTGTGCGTTCCTTTACGGTCACGAACATGATATTTGCAATACCAAATGCCCCGACCAACATTGAAAAAATACCAATAAACCAACCCGCCATAGTCAGTACATCAAATACTCCTTCTATCGAATTCATAATACCTTCTGGGCGATTAATGGCAAAACTATCTTTGTCTTTTGGCTTCAAGCCTCTGAAATTACGCAGATAACCTCGTATTTCATTTTCAAGCTTGATCAATCCGACGTCATTCTCCTTCCCTTTCACGACAATATCCGCACCGGCACCTTTCCTTGCACCAGTATAAAACTGTTTTTTAAATGAACCAAACGGGACTAATATCGAATCGTCATTGCCCTCAACACCTAAAAGGTTCTCTCCTTCTTCTTTCATCAAGCCTATCACCACATATTTCAATCCCCGCACTTTGATCTCTTTGCCAATTGGAGATTCATTCGGGAATAAAGTAGTTTTAACCTTGTGCCCAATTATAGCTGCATTTGAAGCGTAGCTAAATTCTCTTTCTGAAATATACCTTCCTTCAACAATATCGAGGTCATAGGCGTCAATGTGCTTTTCGGTTATTCCCCAAAAATTAATCCCACCAATACTGCTGTTTTTTCTCTTTATTGTCCTGCCCCTTACAATCGAAAAAAAACAAATACTGGAATTATTAGTAAGTTTTTTTTCTAAATATTTAAACTCACTATAGGTCACTTCGGGCCTTTTTATATATTCCCACCAAGGCATCGTTGGACTGCCAACAAAGGGCCATTTCGACACATAAATCATTTCAGCACCAAGAAATGACAAACTATCCTTAATGTTGGCTTTTAAAGAATCGACCACGGTCAATGCAGCAATAATTGCAAAAATACCAATTGTCACACCAGTCAGGGACAATATCGTGCGAAGCAGATTCTGGGTTAGCGCGTTCCATGCAAACCTAAAGCTCTCGAATATTAATCTAATAAATATCAAAGGTCAGTTAATTTATATAAAAGACTTTACAATTTCTCTGACAAAACCAAAGTAATGTTTAACTTTGCAGCCTTTTAATTTTTCAAACTAAAAATACTATTTAATACCGTAATATTAAATATGAAACTATCTGCATTCAAGTTCGATTTGTCGGCTGGCTCCATTGCTTTATATCCGGCCGAAAACAGGGATGAATCCCGATTAATGGTTATCCATAAAGATTCTGGTAAAATAGAACATAAAGTCTTTAAAGACGTAGTGGACTATTTTGAAGAAGGAGATGCACTTGTCATCAACGACACAAAAGTATATCCGGCAAGACTTTTTGGAAATAAAGAAAAAACCGGCGCAAAAATTGAAGTGTTTTTACTCCGGGAACTGAACAAGGAAATGAGGCTTTGGGATGTTCTGGTAGATCCGGCCAGAAAGATTCGCGTAGGGAACAAGCTCTATTTTGGAGAAGGAGATTTGGTGGCCGAAGTTATTGACAATACAACTTCACGCGGGCGTACCATTCGCTTTTTATATGATGGCACAGATGAAGAATTCAGAAACCTGATTGACTCTTTGGGGGAAACACCACTCCCGAAATATATAAAAAGACAAACAGAACCGGAGGATAGAGAAAGGTTTCAAACGTTATTTGCGGACAAAATAGGTGCCGTTGCTGCCCCTACTGCAGGAATGCACTTCACAAAACAGCTCGTAAAAAAAATGGAAATAATTGGGGCTGACATGACTCCAATAACCTTGCATATCGGTTTGGGTTCTTTCAGGCCGGTAGATGTTGAAGATCTCACTAAGCACAAAATGGATTCCGAAAATTATTTCGTCGGCAAAGAAACGGTAGATATCGTTAATAAAGCACTTGACAATAAAAAAAGAGTTTGTGCGGTAGGTACTACCTCCATGAGGTCTTTAGAGTCGTCGGTGTCTGCAAGTGGGAGACTAAAAGAACGTGAAGGCTGGACTGACAAATTTATTTTCCCTCCTTACGAATTTAAGATTTGCAATGCGCTGATCACCAATTTTCATATGCCGGAAAGCACCTTGCTTATGATGGCTGCCGCATTCGGTGGTTACGAAATGATAATGGACGCATATCAGATTGCCATAAAAGAAAAGTATCGGTTTTTTAGTTATGGCGATGCAATGCTGATAATATAAATTAACTTAAAGCTTCTTTTAAAAGAAGCTT
>JAUUZS010000313.1 GCA_030589835.1 Cyclobacteriaceae bacterium | reverse complement strand
TACACCAGGTCTTCCATTAACGTTGTCCTGGCGTCATCGACATCCGGGTCGATTTCATGGGTCGATATAGTCGGCGACTTCAGAGTGTATTTTTCGCCAGTCATTGTAACTTGGTGTTACACCTCGCATAAAGATGTACCTCAGTCGTGAACGGAAACGAAGACGACAAGGAAATTCGCTGTAGATGTGATTAAGTTTTGTGATTCATTGAAGGCATGTAAGGCTTCCTCTGTTGTTACGTGTCAACTCGTAAAATCTGCAACATCAACAGGGGCAAACTATCGTGTTGCACGTAGGGACAGGTCAAAACGTGAATTTTTCAGTAAAATTTGCATTGTTGTAGAAGAAGCAGATGAATCAGAATACTGGTTAGAAATAATTAAAGAAGCTGATTTGTCCAATAATAAGCAAGAATTAATAAGGCTTATAAATGAAGTGAATGAAATAATAAAAATAATGGCAAAAGCTAAAAATTCATCATACAAGTGCAAAATATAAACGTATGCCCATTCAAGCATTCAAGCATTCAAGCATTCAATAATAAAACATAAAATCATAAATATTTTTTAAAAAATGAAAGATCAATTAGCGATAAACGGAGGGCCTAAAACGCTTAACAAAGAGTTTGCATGGCCGGTTTTTAATAATGAAGATGTACAAGCCATCACAGAAGTTGCCCAATCAGGGGCCTGGGGAAATCCTGATTGCGATGGTTTGGTAGCGCAATTTGAAAATGAGTTTGCTGCATATACCGAAAGCAAATATGCAATCACTTGCGTGAATGGATCTGTAGCGCTTCGATTGGCCTTAATTGCATGTGGCGTAAAGCCCGGAGATGAAGTGATTATTCCTCCATACACTTTTATTGCCACGGCTTCCATCGTATTAGAGGCCAATTGTGTTCCTGTATTTGTAGATATCGATCCAAATACCTACAACATTGATCCGGTGGAAATTGAGAAAGCAATTACACCTAAGACCAAAGCCATAATCCCGGTGCATTTCGCCGGGCAGGCCTGCGACATGGATGCCATCATGCAGATTGCCTCAACCCATAATTTGACCGTGATCGAAGATGCAGCACATGCGCATGGCGGGGAGTACAAAGGAAAGAAACTTGGAAGCATTGGTGATGCAGGATGTTTCAGCTTTCAATCTTCCAAAAACCTCACGAGCGGAGAAGGCGGAATCATCGTTACCGATGACGAGGATCTTTATGATATGATGAATTCCCTGAGAAATGTGGGAAGGGTAAAAGATGGCCAATGGTACGAGCATCATAATTTAGGGTGTAACTACCGAATCACGCAACTTCAAGCGGCCCTGCTTTCCAAGCAATTGACAAGATTGGAAGGTCAGACGCAAAAGCGAAATGAGAATGGCCTGTACCTCAATGCTCTACTCGAGCAAATTGATGGAATTTCACCATTGAAAAGAGGTGAAAGTGAAACATTAAATACCTATCATATTTATATTTTCAAATACGATAAAGCAAGTTTCAATAACCTGGACAAAAAGGAATTTGCAGCAATGCTTGCAGCTGAGGGAGTGCCTTCGTTCATGGGATATCCTGAGCCTTTATACAAGCAGCCATTGTTCCAGGAAAAGAATTTTATGTGCTATGCGATTCCTGAAGAAGTGGATTACACTAATGTTTGTTGCCCTGAGACGGAAAAAGCATGTTATGAAGATGCCGTTTGGGTGATGCAAAATACGATGCTCGGAAGCAAAGAAGATATGGATTCGATCGCTGCGGCAATCAAAAAGATCCAGGCTGCTGTTTGTGTCTAGTTACCATAATTAGTGTCCGTCTATAATGTCAGAGTTTGTTCAGAATGTTCGAGATCAAGCCTGCCTGATCCGGTAGGCAGGTGTAACGCAGAGATCGGACATTATGGACAGATACTAATTAATTCTATGGCCCGATATTTACTTTTTTATTTAACCATTCTATCATCCTGTAAAAGGAAAATTTATGAAAACACCAGTCTTACTTAAAATATCAAGTTCGCTTTTACTGTTTCTCTTTTTTATAAGCTCCATTGTTGTAGCACAGCAAACGCCTGGTCAATCCAGGGACGGCAAACTGCTGAGAGGTGAAGTTTGGCAAAAGTATGTCGTTACAAAAAATGCAGATTTTTTCGTTGCTATAAATGGCAATGACAACTGGTCAGGCACACTGGATGCACCAAACCAAAATGGTACTGACGGCCCTTTTGCTACGATCACCAAAGCTCAGGAAGCAGTCAAAGCATTAAAAGATAGTTTGTTTAAAACCAAAACACCCCCGGTAGAGACACGATGGATTGGTTCACCGCATCCCAACGGAACCGGAAAAGATATTTTGGTGTTGATCCGTCAGGGATACTATACTTTGGATGCGCCTTTGGTCTTTGAGACTGAAGATGGAGGAGAGCGGATCGAAACCAACCTTCCGACCGGGGCATTCGAATACCACAAACTCAAAGATCATTATGTGACTTATGCGGCCTATCCGGGTGAAAAACCTGTGCTTTCTGGTGGAGCGTTGGTGAGTAACTGGAAAAAAAATAATGATCATTGGGTCGCAAATGTGAATGGAAAAGATGTGAACATGCTGGTTGCCAATGGCAAAACACAGATGCTTGCCAGAACGCCAAACGAAGGATACTTTATCCCGCCGGTAATTTCCAAAACTGCCAATGAAATCTATTTCAATCCGGGTGAATTGAGTTCCTGGAAAGACATGGATGATAACCGAGTGTACATGTTGCTTAGGTGGCACCAGGGACATAATTCCTTTTCATCCATAGATGAAAAAAACGGTGTAGCCAAGCTTGCCGAGCCACAAGCCGGGGTGGTGGTTGTTCCGCCAAGGTACTTTGTCGAAAATGTGAAAGCTTTGATGGACATTCCCGGTGAGTGGTTTTTTGATCAGAAAAATAAACAGCTGAGCTTTATCCCACCAACGGGAACAAACGATCCGAATAACTTGGTAATCTCTGCCCCACAATTGCAGGAGCTGCTTGTGGTGAAGGGAGAACGTGGAAAACCCGTACGAAACCTTCGCTTTTACGGATTGACCTTTGATGGGGTTTTGGCTGGGAAATCAGCAATTCGTTTTTCTTATACTCACGGAAATGAATTTGTAGATAATGAATTAAGAGCAGCCTCCGGAACAGGCATATCCTTATCAACCGGTTGCTATCAAACGAAGATACTTAACAATAAAATCCATGGTATTGACAACATGGCCATACGGGTTCATGGGCTGGAACATCCGGCTTCTGGAAGTGACATTCTTAGGGAAACCTTGATTTCCTATAACCACATATCCAATTGTGGAGGAGTGAATATTGATGCGGCGTTTTCCATTTTCACGACCATATCGCATAATTATCTCACGAAAACCCGTGGCAGGTATGCCATTTCTGTGGGAGGGTGGCATATCCTGGAGGAGGCGATTGATGGGGCATATGTAGTGGAATACAATCACCTCGATGATGTACAAAAAGATGCGGATGATTCCGGGGCAATCAAAACGGCGGGAACGACCTTCAGCTCTGTCGTACGAAACAACCTGGTACATAATGTGAATGCGGGTTTTTTCAATGACAATGTAGGATTCTGGTTCGATAACATGTCACTTGGCTGGGTAGCGAAAGACAATATCTTTTATAATCTGGAACAGGGGGAAATGAAACTCTGTGCCGCCAATCTGGTGGATAACCTTTACGAAAATAATTATGTGATCGATGCACCAAAAGTTGCGCCTGAAACATTCATTAGTGGCGAGCCTGAGTTTAGGTATAGCGATTTGCAAATTAATGCTGCGAATATGGCTGATGGAGTAGTGAAATCAGGTAGCAATATCCACGTAAGTGCCACCATAATGAATGAAGGATCAACGGGAATTGCACCGGTTCAGCTGTATCTCGATGGCAAAGTGTATGAAGTGAAAGATGTGCCGGTAATCAAAAATAATACGGTACAGCTTGGGTTTGATGTAAGGCTGTATGATGCCGGATCGCATCAACTGGCTATCGGAAGTACGGAGACTACCAGGAGGTTAAAATTGAGGGGGACAAGCCAGCGATAGTGTTCGAAGAACTAACCTTGTCAGACCAACAGGTGCTGAAGGGAGAAAAAGTTCATGTTAAAGCCACGGCAAGAAACCTGAAATCAAATCGTCAAAATGTAAAAGCTGAGCTGTATATCGGGAATAGCTTAGTGGAAAGCAAGTCGCTTGAACTTGGACCTGAAGAGATAAAGAACGTGGATTTTGAGATTTCTTCGGAAGTCGGTATGCACAACATCAGGATAGGGAATAGCAATGTGGTGGAGTTGAAGGTACAGGATTTTAAAACAGTAAATATCGCTAAGGCGAATCTACAGGAATATTGCTCGGCCAAAGCAAAGCCCTTTGAGATTAATGCCAATAAAAAGAAAAATAGTTTTAAAATTAAAGCTGCCGGATCGGATTTCTATCACGCCGAAGATTCATATGCAGCGGTGTATATGAAAAAATTGAAAGGTGACTTTGTCGCAACGGTAAAGATCAAGCAATTCGGAGACAGGACACATGAATGGTTCAGGGCCGGTTTATTTGCCAGGAATGACATCGCAAATAGTTTTGATACTCAACCGGGGAGCAAGGGGTCATTCCTGATGTTCGGTACACCGGGACGGGCAGGGGTTAATTACGATGAATTTGCCAATGGGTGTATGCACAAGGCGAGCAGTCAGAATTTGCCGGAAAACACGGAGCTTCCGTACTGGCTGAAGCTGGAACGCCATGGCAATTATTTTGTGGGTTCCATAAGCCTGGATGGTCAAAACTGGATCAACGAAAAACGATCCTCTGATATACCGGGGTTGAATGAATCCATCGATTTGGGACTGGCTGCCGGTGCACCGGATCAAATTCCGTATTGGGTAGAATTTGTGGATTGGCAGATTAAGGTAGCGAAACCCTGATCAAATATATTTTTGATGAAAAAATTATTCCCACTGCTTGGTATTGTTACGGTATTAAATACCCCTTTTGATCATAACAATGAGATTGATTTTCATGCGCTTACGCGGAATGTGAACGAAGCATTGGCCGCTGGAGTTGAGGGTTTCCTCGTTGCTGCCATGGCCTCGGAAGTACACAAGCTGAGCCATGAAGAAAAGCTGGCCATGGTCGATGCCGTACTTCAAACAGTAAACGACAACGTTCCTGTTTTTGCGGGAACAGGAGGGGGGACTGTCGGAGATTCCGCTAGGATTATGAAATCTTATATGGAATTGGGTTGCAGGCATGTGTTGATTCAATTGCCCTTTTCAACGGAAAGTCAATTCAAAAAGGATTTTTTGCAGCTCGCTGAGCAAGGCCCGGAAGTGATCATGCTACAGGATTGGGATGCAACGGGGTATGGCTTGCCCGACAAGCTGATCATGGAGCTTTTTGAATCCGTGCCTTCATTTCGATGCCTGAAAGTAGAGACCAATCCGGCAGGAGTGAAATATTCCAATATGCTTCGGCTATCAAATAACACCCTTAATGTCAGTGGGGGATGGGCAGTCACGCAAATGCCCGAAGGATTGAAACGAGGAGTCCATGCCTTCATGCCAACAGGAATGCATTGGATTTATACGAAAATATTTCGGGATTTTCAGGAAGGTAAT
>JAUUZS010000081.1 GCA_030589835.1 Cyclobacteriaceae bacterium | reverse complement strand
ACAAGAGGATGGTACAGATCAGTGGGTGCAATTGTTTGTAAACTGGCTAACCTCAAATAGCCTTTAATCGGTTCGAAAGCGCAAAAAAAACATCTGCCACAAGATATGTAACAGATGTTTTTTATTATGGAAATGATATGTGTAAAGCTTATGTATTTGCTATGGCATGTGATACATCGTATGCAAAATCCCCAATCCGCTCGGCCCTGTAAAATATTCCTTTATAATAATTTGCTATCGAAAAGTCATGCTTGCCTTCACGGATCGCTTCAAGGTTTTCTTTCCTTAAGGTGTTGCGCATTTCATCTATTTTCTTTTCCAATTGAATAGCATCATCAATATTTACCTTGTTATCATTTTTCTTGAGATTTTCGTTCATATTGCTTAGCGAATCCATTACAATCTGAAAAATGGTTTTCAGGTTAGTGTCCAATTTGGCAGATATTTTTAGTTTTTCGTCTATTCTTCTTTCCTGGAATTTAGATATCTGGTAGCAAATATCACCTATATTCTCCAGGTTGTCGATAATCCTTAATATGTTGTGAACCTCCGTTGAAGTTTTTTTACTAAGACTATTTACAGAGATTTTCTTCAGGTACTCGCTAATTTCGATTTCAAACCGATCAGTCAGTTCTTCGTATTTTTTTATTTTCTTAATTATTTTATTGGCTTTTTTATCTTTCTGATCACTGAATAAGGCATGAACAAATCCCACCATTTTTTCTACCTTTTCACCAAAAATGATCACTTCTTTTTTTGCCTGAAGAAGCGATAACTCTGCCGTTGATAGCATACCGAATTTGATATGTTGTAAATGGAATACCTCATCCTCATCTGATTTAATAGGAAGAATGGCTTCGGCAATACGTACCAATTGTGGTGCCAGCCAAATGAATATTGAAGTATTGACGATATTGAAAAAGGAGTGGAAAATAGAAAGTGCTACGGGTACACCCTCTGCCCCATCGTAAGCAGATATATTTCCTAAACTAACCGAAAATTCATTGATTAATTTTAATAGAGGGAAAAGGATTGGTAAAAATAAGAGCACTCCAAATACATTGAAGATCAAATGAATGATTGCCGCCTGTTTGGCGATTCGATTGGCAACAATTGCAGAAATATTTGCAGTAATGGTAGTGCCGATATTGTCTCCTAGTACCATGGCAGCAGCTAGTTCAAATCCAAGCCACCCCTGATAGCACATTACTATGGTAAGGGCTAATACGGCACTCGATGATTGAATGATCATGGTCAGTATTGTGCCAATTAAAATAAAAATAAATACCGAACCGTAACCAAAAGCATTAAAATTTCCAATGAATTCCAAAACTTGAGGATTGTTCTTAATATCCGGCACATTGGATTTCATGAAATCTAGTCCAATAAATAAAATAGCAAAACCGATTAACACTTCAGCCCAGGCTTTATACTTGCTTTTACTAAACATTAGCGGAAACGCAATTCCGATAAGCGGTAATGCCAGAACGGAAATTTTTACCTTAAACCCAAATAATGTAATGATCCATGCTGTGATCGTTGTACCTATATTGGCTCCTAAGATGACGCCTACAGATTTTGCAAGAGGCAGCAAACCGGCATTTACAAAACTGACAACCATTACCGTTGTTGCCGAAGAAGATTGTATTATAGCAGTGATCAGTAATCCGGTCAGAACACCTGTAAATCGATTGGAGGTCATGGATGATAATATGCCTCTCATGCCATCACCTGCTACATTTTGAAGAGCTTCACTCATCATTTTCATCCCAAGCAAAAAGAGACCGAGTGAACCAATGATTGTTAGTAAATTAAATATATAACTCATGTTTTGATACAGAAACTAATAGATGGATAATGATTGAATAGTAAAAATGAAAGCTCAAAAGAAATAAAGATGTAAGATTTAAAAAACTAAATGCGAATAAATTATTGCAACAAAGTTATGAAAGTGCTAATTCCTCAAGGAAATGGGTATTAGAGTGGTCCTGGATTTTATATAATGCTGAAATATCTGCAAGAAGTATTAATTTTAGACACAGTTGACGGTTAAAGGGGTTGAAATGAGTAAAGCTGCCTTTTTAAGTCCCCAATTAATATCACCTTAAGGCTGATTCATGATTCATCACATATTAAATTAGTTCCTAATACCTTGAAAGATATTCTCCTTATCACGCCTCCTTTCACCCAATTAAATACCCCTTATCCGGCAACAGCCTATTTGAAAGGATTTTTGAATACTAAAAACATCAGCTCTTTTCAAATGGATTTGGGCATTGAAGTGATGCTCGACCTTTTTTCTAAACCAAATTTGGAGCGTGTATTTGATCTTGCTTTTGAGGGCAATAAGATATTGTCAGCAAATGCAAGAAGGATTTATGCACTTAAAGAAGCATATTTTGTTACCATCAATGAAGTAATTGCTTTTCTACAAGGAAAAAATCCAACATTTGCCCGGCAGATATGTACGGAATTTTTTCTTCCTCAGGCATCAAGATTTGCACATCTCGAAGAGTTGGAATGGGCCTTTGGATTTATGGGGATACAGGATAAGGCAAAGCATCTGGCGACATTATACCTGGAGGATTTATCGGATTTTATCGTTGAATGTGTGGATGATAATTTTGGGTTTAGCCGATATGCTGAGCGCCTTGGGAAAAGCGCCAATACCTTTGACGAATTGTACACCCACCTGCAACAGGAAATAAGCCTCATTGATGATATTGCCTTAAAAATTCTTGAGGAAAAGCTTGTTGATCATAAGCCAAAGTTGGTTTGTTTCACCGTGCCTTTTCCAGGAAACCTATTTAGCGCATTTCGATGTGCACAATTCATCAAAAATAATTATCCTGATATCCTGATATCTATGGGAGGTGGATTTCCCAACACAGAATTAAGGACCCTTTCCGATGTCCGGGTATTTGATTTTTTTGACTACATCTCCCTCGATGATGGTGAGCTGCCGATAGAATTACTGATGTATGACATTTTGAATTCGGTATTGGAAAATCCCCTTAAAAGGGAATTAAAAAGAACTTTTGTAAAGGAAAATGGTAAGGTGGTGTATAATAACCACTCGTCAAGAAAAGAATACAAACAATATGAGTTAGGCACACCGGATTACACCGACCTCTTGCTCGACCGCTATATTTCGGTGATCGAAGTCGCCAACCCCATGCACAGCCTATGGAGCGATGGAAGGTGGAACAAACTCACCCTGGCTCATGGATGCTATTGGGGAAAATGTACTTTTTGTGATGTATCCCTGGATTATATCAAGCACTATGAGCCAATTGATGCAAAACTTGTGGTGGATAGAATCGAAGAACTTATCTCCAAAACAAGAGAAAAAGGGTTTCATTTTGTGGATGAAGCGGCACCTCCTGCATTAATGCGAGAAGTAGCTCTGGAAATCTTGCGGAGGAAAATGACGGTCACCTGGTGGACGAATATCCGATTCGAGAAAAATTTTAGCAAAGATCTCTGTATGCTGTTAAAAGCCTCGGGGTGTGTGGCAGTTTCTGGCGGACTGGAAGTGGCCTCTGATCGCTTGTTGGCTTTGATAAAAAAAGGTGTAACGATCGCACAGGTAGCACAGGTAGCCGCCAACTTCACGGATGCAGGCATTATGGTGCATGCCTACCTGATGTATGGCTTTCCCTCACAAACGGTGCAAGAAACTGTTGACAGCCTTGAGTTGGTTCGGCAATTGTTTGAATTGGGCATTATTCAATCCGGATTTTGGCATCAATTTGCACTAACTGCCCATAGCCCTGTTGGCCAGAACCCGTCCAGATATGACATCCTTCCTGATATTAAAGATATTTCTTTTGCTGATAACGATATTCAATTCAAAGATAAAACGGGCATTGATCACGAAAAATTTGGCTTTGGATTAAAAAAATCGCTCTTCAATTTTATGCACGGTATTGGTTTTGAACTTCCGCTTCAGGAATGGTTTGACTTTTCCATACCAAAGACAAGGATAAATAATAATTATATTGAAAACTGTTTAGGGCCTAAGGTGCCAACACGCATAAAACTTTCAGCCAAAATAATTTGGTTAGGGGGAACACCACTGGCGAGCAACGAACAAAAACCTAAACGTGGAAAAAAAGGACAAGGGCTCAAATTGACTTTTCATAACAAGAAGGAGAGCTTCGAGGTGACAATGGATAAAGATAAAGGCGAATGGTTTCTTGAAACGCTCCATAAATTAGCCATTAATGAAAATTCCCCGCTTACTTATGGGCAACTAAAGGCTGACTTTGAAAAGCATTTCGATGACTTCGAATTGTTTTGGTATTCCGAGCCAATCAATCGCTTAAGCGCATCGGGATTGTTGGCGCTATAAATTCACCTTCTAAAAGCGATGTCATAATTCAGTTCTTTGGCGGTCCAGACAATAATACAAGTTGATTCACTGCATACTGTCCAGGCTTTTTTATACCCATTTTACCTTCTATTGAAAAGGATTTTCTACGGGAGTTTTACTTCAAAAAATATGTCATCGCTGTTAAAGGAAGTAAAGATTCCTAATCCATTGGTGATGTTGCTCAGGGGTTCATTCAGGTTCCGGGAATCTTGTTCAGAGGATTCATACAAATCGGCATAAGCCTGATTGACCTTATACACTTTTACCCGGTGGGTTCCATATTGCTGTAAGGTCATACCCCGTAATCTGTACGCGTCCAGCTGTGTTGGCTGAGTGATGAATGAAAAATTCTTTCCTCCTACGAAGCCATCCAAAATACCATATACATCAATCGGGTAAGGATCGGTTTCAATATTGTCAATAAGTAAATAATAATACTCTCCAATATCATTTTCCCAGGTGATATCTACATCGATCAAATTCCTGTTTCTCATATCGTAGAATTCATAAATCGGCTCGATGAATATTTCACTGCTTGTCATGGAAATGTCTACTGGTATGTCGGGGATAATAGTTTGGGCACCAATTTCCTGGTTATAATAATTCATTTGAAATTCATAAAGCTCGCCTGCGGTGACCTGAAGGTCCTCCCCGGGATAATGATAATATCCTGAATCACCCTCGGAAAGCACCAGGCGATAAGAAAGGTCGTTGTGAATGATGTCAATTTCTGCATCATTGATATAAAATACCTCTGTAGAATCTGCATTGAACGGTATAAGGCGAGTGATATTGATGTTGGTAACCGGCTCTCCGGCATATAAGTAAGCGGCAACCACAACCGTTTCTGTAAAAGGAACCTCTACTGTTTCGTCAGTGCATGCCTGAGATAAAAGGAGTATAAAAATGAGATATATAAGTGTATTTTTCATTTGTTTATATGATATGTTCAAATCTCTTATTGTGAAGAGTTCTCTTGGTTTTTGATGGTATTCCACGTTTAAAATTTGACGTTGAAAAATATATTTGGAGTAATTCCCAATGTTTTCACATCTGTAGCAACCAGGTCATCTTCTATGATTTCAAAAGATTTATACCAAATATTTGAATGATCAAATAAATTGAAAATGGACATTCCCAGCTGTGAATCAGCTTTTCCTAATTTAAAATTATACGATGCCGAAATGTCAAAACGTTGGTAATCCGGTAACCTGAATGCATTTTTCTCGCCTATGCTCACATAATTTTGCGTGTTGCCATCCAACAGGGTCACTTCATAGGTGCCTATTGGTGAGGTGTAGGGTTTTCCGGTAGCATAAATCCATGTAGCTGCAAAATCCCATTTGCCTGTGGTATAGCTATTTACGATTTTTAATTCGTGCGTTTGGTCGTGCAATGCAGCGAAAGGCTCGTCTGATAATTCCGGAAAGTCGTAGATTACTTCTCCAAGGGTATAGCTGACCCAGCCAGTATATTTTCCGGCCTTTTTCTGCGCCAAAAATTCTACGCCCCTGGAGTACCCGCTGCCCTGGTAAAACAACTCATCATATTCTCTGGTTCTTGGGCCGGCAAACCTGAGTGTATATTCGGTAAGACCGGTCAAATCTTTATGATATGCCTCAACATCAAATAGGTATTGTGGTGTTTCGTAACTCAGGCCAGCAATATAATGAGTTGATGAGGATGCAGGGGTATTTTCGCCGTTTGCCAAAAGCCAAAAATCACGACTGCCTTGCGAAAGGTCTTCCCGGATGATCCGTGTTGCAAATTGGTAATATTTGCCCCAGGCTCCCTTAATTCTTATTTTCGGACTAATCCGGTAGGACCCTGAAATTCGGGGTTCGAAATATACCTGGTCAGTGACATCAAAATAAGTGGCCCGGATGCCAGGTATAAATTGGAGTTTTGAAAATGGTTTCCATTGATCCTGCACATACGCCGAATAAGTAGTGCCATTATCCTGTCTGTTTAAAATCTGTAAGGTGTCGTTTCTGGTATAGTTATACGATATGTCGTTATTGGTAATTTGAACTCCAAACTCCAGTTGATTAGAGCTATTCAATAAATATTCATTATCAATTTTCAATGTCAGGTCTTTCAGGTCATTGTCTTCGATGGTACCCATATTCCTGACAATCAAAGAGTCATCCCTGATGATCTCTGTATTCGAAATCAAATCCCTTTTGCTGAAGTAGTTGGAATAGGCCACTATGGTATTGGTGTACCATTTGCTGTTCCATTGACGACCCCATTTCAGGCTGGTACCCCAGTTTCCCCAAATGGTAAGGTCATTTGTACTATTGTTAAACCCATCGCCCTGACCTCCAAAATCAAGATTATCGCTACTCATGTCCCGGGAATTATCAAGGTTATCTGCTCCATTATATACTGAGAGGGCAATGATGTCCCTGTCCGACGGGCGATAGCTTATTTTCCCGTTTATATCATGGAAAAAAAAGGCAGGCTCTACAGCTGTTTGGGTTAACCTTCTGCTGCCTCCACCTCCACCTCCACCTCTTCCACCAGAACTGGGACCTTGTGTTGGGGCTGTTGTAGCTGATTCCTGATTAAACAAATCAAATATATTATTGTAGAGGCCACTTTTGATTATATCAGTATATGACCTCCTGCCGGCAAAGAAAACAGATCCTTTGCCTTCATCGAAGGGCAATTCTAGCGCAATGTTTGCACTGATAGCGCTGATTCCGGCACTTCCTGAAAATTTTTGTGTATTACCGGTTTTGCCCGTAAGGTCCACAACACTCGAAATACGTCCTCCGTATTTAGATTCAAATCCTCCTTTGTATAGTTGTACATCCTTAATCGCATTTGCGTTGAAGGCACTGAAAAATCCATAGAAGTGGTCGACATGATACACCGTGAATCCGTCCAGCAGATTGAGGTTTTGATCCGGAGTGCCTCCCCGTACGTACAACCCTGACGAAGTTTCGTTTGTCCCGCTGATGCCGGGAAGCAATTGCAATGATCTGAAGATGTCTTTTTCACCAAGGCTTGGAAGTTTTGCCAGCTGAGCCGGGGAGACGGATATTTTACTGACTTGTTCAGAGACATTCATCATCTGCTCGTTAGTTGCCGTAATGACGACTTCTTCCAGCTGGCTGGAAATGGATTGAATTTCCAATACCAGTTGCTTGGCCAATAACCCGGGATTAAGTTTGATTTCAGTTTGCTCATAGCCGACATATCTCACGATTAGCGTTGAGGTATCGGAGGGCACATTCAAAAGTGTAAAAAAGCCATCTAAATTTGTTACGGTACCTTTATTGGTACCTTTAAGCATCACTACAGCATTGGGCAATGTTTCCCCTGTTCCTTTTTCTTTCACCATTCCGCTAAGGGTAAAGTTACTCCGTGTGGGATCATAAACAACCTCCAGAGGCTCCTCTTCAGACCTTATAATCAGTATGTTATTCGCAACAAATTTATAATGCACTCCCCTTCCTGACAATAAGGATTCCAATACCTCATCTAAGGCCAAACCTCGAAAAGTAATTCCTTGCAGAGGTTTTTTGGCAAATAAGAGCTGGTCATAATCAAGCTTGAATTTGTATTCCTCAGCAAGCTTTTCGAGAATCATGTTCATGCTGAATCCAAAAAAAGATTCAGTTACCGGTGTATCTTCAATCTTTTGTTCCTGAGCAAAAACTATATGGACGTTAAGGAATAAAAACAGGACCGATAGATGGGTCAATAAAATTTTGTTCACTGTAATCTTTAGATTCATAGCGCAGCGGTATATTGATTGATAAATTGAACTCCAAATGTTAGAATTGTATTCACAAGTAAAAAATTTTATCTACAATGTGAGCGATTTCTTCAACGTATGACATGTTAAAAAGTACTTGGTATAATTGCCTGCTTCTTGTCTGACCACAAATCTTTTTTTTTGGAAATAAAAGAGTAGGAGGTGACCGCAGATCGATGAGGTGCCACTTTATAAATTAAAGCGGATTGTTTTTCAATAATGTGCTATATTGAATTTTTAGACCTAAAAAGATAATTATACGATGAGAACACGCAGTAAGTTGGCTCCTGAATGGTGGGATTATACAACCCTTGACAAAGAATTATTAGATGACGCAGCCTCTTTATCCGAGCGGGATATTAGTCAGTTGTCCAGGGAAGGGTTTAAAATCCGGATGTTTGATACGCTCCAGGAGTTTTTCCTTGCCGAAGCCCTGGAATATATCAATGCCTGGCAGCAGGCGACAGAAAGCAAACCGGCTGGGATCTGCGGGCCGATTGGCCCGACCGAACAGCTCCCATTGGTGGCTCAGTTGGTCAATGAATTGAATATTTCGCTAAAAAATTGCCACTTCTGGGGAATGGATGAATGGGTTGTGAATGGAAAGGAAACAGGCATGGACTTCCCTTTGGGTTTTGCCAAAGCCGACATGGAATTGTGCTTTGATCGCATACGGCCAGATCTGGCCATGCCAAAGGAGAACCTGCATTTTCCGGCAGCTGACGCTTCAAAATATATCGAAAGTTGGAATCAGGCGCGTTGTGTAGTCATGCAGGGAGGTCAGGGAGAAGTAAAGCACTGGGCTTTTAACGACCCTCCAAAGCGTGAAGGGAAATATATCGATGCCCCTCCGTCTCCTGAGGTGTACCGCAAGCTCGGCACAAGGGTTGTTGATCTGCACCCCCTGACGCTGATGCAAAATGCCCGTACCTCCGGTGGGGGTGCTGTACAAAATGTTCCAAATCAGGCGGTTACTGTAGGTCCTGCCGAGACCTGGAAAGCTGAGAAAGTGTCTATTTGGCATCCTGGCCATCACGACAACCCCTTTGGCATGAGATTGACCGCATTGATGATTTCCAAAGGGATTTCCGATTCCTCTGTTCCGATGTCACTATTGGCAGATCATTCCAATGTACAGTTTAATTATTATCGCGGAGCCATTGGGACCTGTGAAATAGAAATGCACTAACATTACCTGTATTGCCGCCTGGCGAGGCAGGACCGGAGCAAATTATGGAAACAAAAGTGGATGATTATATGCTCTTGCAAATAGCTGATTATTAAAAAAAAGAACAGATGAATAAACGTATTTTTGCTATAGCAGCCCACCCGGATGATATTGAATTTGGTATGAGCGGAACCCTGATCCTGCTGGCAAAAGCAGGATGTGATATTCATTATATGAATGTCGCCAATGGTTCATGCGGTACAGCGGAGTACGATTCAGAGACAATTGTTGCTATGCGCTTGGCAGAAGCGAAAAGAGCAGCACAGCGCATCGAGGCAAAATTTCACCCACCTCTTGTTCCGGATTTGGAAATTTTTTATACAAAAGAGCTTTTGGCAAAATTAAGTTCAGTCCTTCGCGATGTGGCTCCCGATATTCTATTGATACCCTCTCCGGAAGAC
Source organism: Cyclobacteriaceae bacterium (assembly GCA_030589835.1). Next base: position 1,125 of record JAUUZS010000081.1, on the reverse strand, counting down.
TATATGGAAGATCATACCAATACTTGTCGCTTGGCCATTACGGCGGCTTTTTCACGGGGAATGCCAAATTTTCCTGTAGATCCCCCAACAGCGCCTGTTCACAATGATGTTGCTGTCTATCATGCCCAACCCCACGAAAACAAGGACGGACTCAACCATACGGTTTATCCGGATATTTTTATAAATATTAATGAAGTTTTGAAAGAAAAAACGGACATGCTTGCTGAGCACAGGAGCCAAAAAGAATGGCTCGACCGCAGCCAGGGCTTTAATGCCTACCTGGAAATCATGAAAGGCTTTGGGCACGAAATGGGGGAATTGTCAGGGCAGTGGGAGTTTGCCGAAGGCTGGAGACAACATAATCCAGCAGGTTTTTGTGATGCCGGTTCAAACCCACTAGCTGATTTACTTCCGGAATATTTTTGTGTTGCGGGGAGTAATTCCAGGAATGCTGAATAAAGCTTATCAACCTGAGTTTGATCAATAAAATCTACGTCACTGCGAGAAAACGGAAAGTAATGGAGTTTTCGTGGCAGTCTCCCCCATGGGATGAGATTGCCACAAAATTTTAATGCCTAAAATTTTTCGCAATGACGCAGAATATTGATTTGGACTGTGATAACAAAAAATTATTAATTGAACTCAGGTTATTACTTGAAATTAATCATGAATGCTCATTTCACTACTTAAAAAATGATCGACTCCTCAACTCAAAAATGATGAGGTTGGAAATGGTAAATACAATTAATGCGAGAAATGATGTTTTCAAAATAGGTGATAACTCGAAAGAAAATGCAAATCTGCCAAAGAATTCTTTAATAAATGATGTATCCATATTTAAGGAAAATCCATACAAATTAATGCCTTGTCCCGCTTCAGCATTTCCTGTTAAAAGATAAATAAATAAGGAACCCACCAAAAATGCCATGACCAGCCAGGCATTTTTACTTATAATGGGTTTGTATACAAAAGGGCTTTCTTTCGATTGAGCTTTTATGGCGCTGATAATCTGGCCGGTGAATTTACCAGATGGTTGCGCTACTCCTGCTTCGTCAAATATTGACTTTATGAATGGGTCTTTTTTAATATCTTCTGAACTCATAACATATCAACGATTTCTTCATT